>CABQAA010000017.1 GCA_902461995.1 uncultured Oscillospiraceae bacterium
CCCGCCGTAAAAGCCTTTGTCCAAAACCGTGACCGTCCATCCCGCCCGGCAGGCATAAATCGCCGCGGTCAGCCCGGCCGGCCCCGCGCCGATGATCAAAATATCGCTTGTCTGCGCCATACACGTCTTCCTCCCCACCTGGTTTTCCTTCTATAGTATAAGCACAGACCGGAGAAAATATGTTTGAAACACATTAGCACTCTATATAATCGAGTGCTAATGTTTACATTTCATTCATAAATTGATATAAAAATCGTCATAACTTCCGGATAAACTAAAGATGTTCAAAGGAAACAAACCGTGAGATGGAAGGCGAGACCCATGGGTTATCGAAATGCAAACGCATGAACAGCTCAACAGAATAAAACAGGAGGTATGACCTATGTTTGACCTGATGCCTTTTGGGCGCGGTGAACGCAATTTGTTCCAGTATCTGGACAATGTTGAAAAAAGTTTCTTCGGCGGGCTGGATGCCCCGCTTTCCCAGTTCCGCACCGATATCGCGGACAAGGGCGACCGCTATGAGCTGGAAGCCGAGCTTCCCGGATTTCAAAAAGAGGATATCCACCTCGATCTGGAGGGGGACCTCCTCACCATCCGGGCCGAGCACACCGAGAACAAGGAGGAGAAAGACGACCAGACCCGCTATATCCGGCGGGAACGCCGCTACGGCTCCTTTTCCCGCAGCTTCGATGTCTCCGGGATTCAGACCGAGCAGATCGCCGCTTCCTATGAAAACGGCGTCTTAAAATTGACTCTGCCGAAATCCCAGCCGGCCCCAGTGCCGGCATCCCGACAGATTGAAATCCAGTAAAGAAGAAGGGGGCCTCTCCGCGGAGAGGCCCCCTTCTTTTATGTTTTATGGCTGTTTTTTCTTGAGCTGGTAGGACAGGGTCATCAGGCTGTCCCCGAGGTGGACGTTTTCGACGACGACATCGGGGTGCTGATAATTGATATCGTAGTGACTGAAGTTCCAGAACCCCCGTACCCCCGCCGCAAGCAGACGATCGATCAAGGCTGGCGCCGCCTCCTTGGGAATGCAGAGAATCGCCACCTCAGGCTTGGTACTCCGGCAGACCTTCTCGAGGCTTTTGGTGGGCTGAACCTCCATGCCCCGGATCGTCCGGCCGATCAGATCGGGAGAATCGTCGAAAATCCCCACCAGCCGGATGCCGCGGTTCTCGAAATCCATGTGGTTCGCGATGGCCCGGCCCATGTTGCCGGCCCCAAGAAGCACCGTGTTCGAAAGCCGGTCCATACCGAGAATATGGCCGATTTCGGCATACAGCTGTTCGACCATGTAGCCGTAGCCCTGCTGGCCGAAACCGCCGAAGCAGTTCAGATCCTGCCGGATCTGGGAAGCGGTCAGCCCCATGCGCTGGGACAGTTCCCGGGACGAGATACGGGTCACGCCGTTTTCCTTGAGATCGTACAGGAATCGGTAATAGCGGGGCAGCCGGCGGACCACCGACATCGAAATCGTCTCACTTTTGGCCATATTCTGTCACCTCCTTTTTCCTTGACGGGGGCCCGGATCAGCCCTGCTCCCGGGTGTAGTTGAGCAGACCGCCCGCGAGCAGCATCTCCACCTGGCGGCGGGAGAAGGAGGCGGCAAGGGGAATCTCCTCCCCGGTCGTCCGATTTTCGAGCACCAGCGGCTCTCCGTTCTCGAGACGGCGGCGGACATCGGGCAGGCGAAGTTCGTCGCCGAAGGCGATCCGGTCGTAATCCGCCTCGTTCACAAAAGTCAGGGGCAGGATGCCGGCGTTGATCAGGTTCGCCACATGGATGCGGGCGAAGGATTTGACGATCACGGCCTTGATCCCCAGATACAGGGGCGCGAGGGCCGCGTGCTCCCGCGAACTGCCCTGGCCGTAATTGACGCCGCCGACGATAATGCCCTTCCCCTCCGCTTTGCAGCGGGCGGGAAACTCGGGATCGCACCGGACGAAGCAGTGCTCGGAAATGGCGGGAATATTGGACCGCAGGGGCAGAATCTTGGCCCCGGCCGGCATAATGTGATCGGTGGTGATGTTATCCCCCACCTTGAGCAGCACCTTGGCCTCGATAGCCTCCGCGAGCGGCACGGTCTGGGGGAAGGGTTTGATGTTGGGGCCGCGGAGGATCTCCACTTCGTCCATCTCCTCCGCCGGAGCGGGCGGGACGATCATATTGTCATCGATGAGGAAGGAGGCCGGCATCGCGATCTCCGGCATGTCGCCGAGGGTGCGGGGATCGGTGAACACCCCCGTCAGGGCGGAGGCCGCCGCGGTCTCGGGGCTGACGAGATAGACCTGCGCGTCGGCCGTACCGGAACGGCCCTCGAAGTTGCGGTTGAAGGTGCGCAGGGAGATGCCGCCCGAGTTCGGGGACTGGCCCATACCGATGCAGGGGCCGCAGGCGCATTCGAGGATGCGGGCGCCCGCGGCGATCAGGTCGGCGAGCGCGCCGTTTTCCGCGAGCATACCCAGCACCTGCTTAGAGCCGGGCGCGATGGACAGGCTGACGTCGGGATGGATGGTTTTGCCTTTCAGGATGGCCGCCACCTTCAGCATATCGAACAGGGACGAGTTGGTGCAGGAGCCGATACAACACTGATCGACCTTGATTTCCCCGATATCCTCGACTGCTTTCACGGCATCGGGAGAATGGGGGCAGGCCGCGAGAGGCCGCAGAGCGGACAGATCGATGTCCACCACCTCGTCGTACACGGCGTCGTCATCGGGGGCGAGGGCGACCCAGTCGGCCTCCCGGCCCTGCGCCGCCATGAAGGCGCGGGTGATGTTGTCGGAGGGAAAAATCGAGGTGGAGGCGCCGAGCTCGGCGCCCATGTTGGTGATGGTGGCCCGCTCGGGCACCGACAGGGTGGCCACGCCCTCGCCGCCGTACTCGATGATCTTGCCCACGCCGCCCTTGACGGTGAGCAGGCGGAGAACCTCCAGGATAACGTCCTTGGCCGCGACGAAGGGACGCAGACGGCCGGTCAGATTGACCCGCACCATTTTCGGCATGGTGATGTAATACGGGCCGCCGCCCATGGCTACGGCCACATCGAGCCCGCCCGCGCCGAACGCCAGCATGCCGATGCCGCCGCCGGTGGGGGTGTGACTGTCCGACCCGATCAGGGTTTTGCCGGGGATACCAAATCGCTCGAGGTGCACCTGATGACAGATGCCGTTGCCCGGACGGGAGAAGTAGAGACCGTGCTTTTTGCAAACGCTCTGGATATACCGGTGGTCATCCGCGTTTTCGAAGCCGGTCTGCAGGGTGTTGTGGTCGATATAGGCCACCGAGCGCTCGGTTTTCACCCGCGGCACACCCATGGCTTCAAATTCCAGATACGCCATCGTCCCGGTGGCGTCCTGAGTGAGGGTCTGGTCGATTTTCAGCGCAATTTCGCTGCCCGGCGTCATCTCGCCTTCCAGCAGATGGTCTTTGATGAGTTTCTGCGCCAATGTATATCCCATATGGAATACCTCCTTATTCGTTCAGAGCAGGCGCCGGCCGGTTAAGGCGGCGGTTCTCTAAAAAACACTAAATTTCCATCGTTATTTTTTATTATGACCGATTGTAGAAGATTTGTCAATCGGGAAACTTTATACAAAGATAAGGGGAATTCCGGGCGAACCTTGATTCTTTTTGAAAATTCGGCTATACTATATGTTTGAATAGGCCGACAGGAGGTGAACGGTTTGCGGCAGAAAGCGACCATCGGACTCAGTTTGGCTCTGGCAGCCGTGCTCTCCCTTGGCGGCTGCTCCACCATTCCGCATACCCTCGACCCGGTATCGACCGAATCCGCTCCTCCTCCGGTGTCGGCGGTGCAGACTCTGCCGCCCTTTGCTCTGAGTTTCAGCAAGGAGGATTCGCTCGATCCTTATCAGGCCAAGAGCCGGGCCAATCTCGATCTCGTCCCCCTTCTGTATGAAGGGCTGACAGCGATCGGCGCCGATTATACGGCCCGGCCCAGTCTGGCGGAATCCTTCGACGAAGCCGATCCTCTGAAACCGGTGGTCACCCTCCGCTCCGACGCGGTGTTTTCGGATGGTTCGTCCGTGACGGCGCAGGACGTCGCCGCTTCATTCACAGCCGCCAAAGCCACCGAACACTTCGGGCCGCTGCTCACCAACGTGACGGCCGCGGCCGCGGTGTCTGCGGACCGGGTGGCCTTCACCCTCGCCTCCCGTGATCCGGGATGGCGTGCCTGCCTCTCCTTTCCTGTGGTCAAGGCGAACTCCGGCACCCCGCCGCTTGGTTCGGGGCCTTATGTCTACAGCACCGACAACGATACTCTGACCCTCCGCCCCGGACGCGGCGGCTCGGTCACAAGCATCCGCCTGCGGGATTTTCCGGACGCTGACGCCATGCTGCACGGGCTGGAAAACGGGTCTCTGACCTTCTTCTACAGCGAACTGTCGAACGGCGAAATCCCCCGCACCTCCAGCGCCACGGCGGATATCCCGCTGCCCGACCTGCTGTTCCTGGGGATCAATTCCAAACATGAGGCGCTGAAAAAACCTGAGGTACGCGCCGCCCTGTCCGCCGCGGTCAGCCGGGAGGAACTTGTATCGGGGGCCCTGGTTGGCCGGGGAACTCCGGCCGTCTCTCCATTTCCCCAGCAATGGGCGGACGCGGCTGACGTGAATCTTCTCAACAAGACGGAAAATATCGCCGCAGCTGTTGCACATTTGGAGCAGGCGGGTTATAATACTACCGACAGCGCCGGGGGTCTTTCCCTCGAGCTGCTGATCACAGAGGGAAACGAGTTCCGGAAAGCCGCCGCCGAGCTGATGCAGCAGCAGTTGGCCCGGGCGGGGGTTACGGTCACCGTTATTGAGCTGCCGTTTGCCGATTACGAAAGCCGTCTGAAAAAGGGGCAGTTCGACCTGTACCTCGGGGAAATCCGCCTGAGTGCGGATATGCATCTGCGGGCCCTTCTCTCCCCCGGCGGCGCGGCGTCCTACGGTCTCGCGGCGGATTCCCCGGCAGCGGCCGCCTACGGTTCCTATCTCGCGGGCGACAAAACCCTGGCCGCATTCTGCGAGGATTTTGCGGCCGATCTGCCCTATATTCCTCTGTGCTGGCGCCAGGGAATGGCCGCCTTCCACCGCAGTCTGTCGGGCCTGTCCCCTCACGCTTACAACCTGTACAACGATTTGGGGAACTGGATTTATGCCTGACTGCCCGCGCATCCCCCCGCCAAACCTCAATAGAAAGGCGTGTGTTGTCATATGATCCGAATCGAAAATCATCTGGGGACCATTGAAATCTCCCAGGAATACTTTGCCTATCTTGTGGGCAATGCCGCGTCCTCCTGCTACGGTGTGGCCGGTATGGTCAAAAGCGGCACCAAGCAGGGGCTGCGTTCGGTTTTTTATAAACGTCCCTTCGCGGACGAGGGCATCCGGGTGCGCAGCGAGAACGACAAGCTCATTGTGGACCTGCATATCTCCGTCATATACGGCATGAACATATCCGCCATCGCCAAGAGCATCGTCAACAAGGTGCGGTATACCGTGGAGGAAGCCACGGGGCTGGATGTGAAAAAGGTCAATGTCTATGTGGACGGCATGAAAACCGAATAATCGGGGTGAACCGCTGCGGCGTTCACGCCGGGCGCGCACCTGCAAGGGAGTGCTGAAGTTGATACAAGGTAAGATATTGCGGGACGCGATGATTTCCGCGTCCAATTGTCTGAGTCAGAAAAAGCAGTCGGTCGATGAACTGAATATTTTCCCGGTTCCCGATGGGGACACGGGTACCAATATGTCCATGACCCTGGCTGCCGCCGCGAGGGAACTGGCCCGGCTCCAGGATCCCACCGTCAGCGAAGCCGCCGACACCGCCTCCGCCGCCCTGCTGCGGGGCGCCAGGGGCAACTCCGGGGTTATCCTGTCCCTGCTTTTCCGTGGTTTTTCCAAGGGACTCAAAGGCAAAACCGAGGCCAGCGGCGCGGATTTTGCCGCTGCGCTCGGCATGGGCGTTGAAGCCGCCTACAAAGCTGTTATGAAACCCACTGAGGGCACCATCCTCACCGTCGCCAGGGAGGCCGCCGAAAAGGCGATCGCCGCCGCGGCGAAGGATCCGTCGGTCGAACCCGTCTGGGCCGTCATCTGCGACGAGGCGGAGGCTTCTCTCGCTCGGACGCCCGACCTGCTCCCCGTGCTCAAAAAGGCGGGCGTGGTCGATGCGGGCGGTCAGGGACTCTGCATTATTTTCCGCGCCATGCAGGATGTGTTCGGCGGCGGCGCAGTAGTCGAAGGGGATTCCCCGATCGAAGCGCCCGCAGCGGGTAAAGGTGTCAGCGCCGCAGGATCTTTTGAGGCGGACATCACCTTTACATACTGCACCGAGTTCATCGTTGCACGTGATAAAGGAAACCGCGATCCCCTGCGCCTGCGCGCGTATCTCGAGTCCATCGGCGACTGCGTCGTGGTGGTGGACGATGAGGAGATCATCAAGGTGCATGTCCACACCAACGACCCGGGCAAGGCCCTGTCGGAAGGTGTGAAATACGGCCAGTTTGAAACCGTCAAGGTGGAAAACATGCGGATCCAGCACGCCAATGCGGGCTGGGTGGACGCCGAGGATGCTGATCAGCCTCAGCCCCTGGAGCGGGCGGAGCCGGAAGAGGAATTCGGCTTTGTCGCCGTCGCCGCGGGCGACGGACTCCGCACCCTGTTCCAGGATCTCGGCTGCAGCCAGGTCGTCTCGGGGGGGCAGACCATGAACCCCTCCACCGACGATATTCTGAACGCCATCCAGGCAACCCCCGCCAAAGTGGTGTATGTGCTGCCGAACAACAAAAACATCATTCTCGCCGCCGAGCAGGCCGTGCCGCTCGCCGACCGGAAGGTGCACGTGCTTCAGACCCGCACCATTCCCCAGGGCGTCGCCGCCATGCTCAGCTTCGATGCCGATGCCGAAATCGAAGAGAACCTGACCGCCATGATGAAGGCGGCCGACAACGTCTCGACCGGCTCCATCACCTTCGCCGCCAGAGACAGCGATTTCGATAACCATTCCATCAAGGAAGGCGAGATTCTCGCGCTGGAAAACGGCAAGCTGCTGTTTGCGGACACCGACATCCATCATGCGGCCGTCAAGCTGGCCAAGAGCATGATCAATTCCCGCCGGATCTCGGGCCGGGACGTCGCGTTCATCACCCTGATGTACGGCGAAGGGATGACGGAAGAAGACGCCGAGGCCGTCCGCGATGCCATCACCGCCAAAGCGGGCGACAACGTCGACATCACGCTGATCAACGGCGGCCAGCCGGTATATTACTACTTCATCTCCATCGAATAACCAAGACTCAATCGAACCGCAGGGGCGAGCCCATGCGTGCGCCGTATGGTGCCGCGGGCCCGCCCTGTTTGCTGAGAGGTGGCCGCGTGGATTTTTTGGCGTTTTGTGAACGGATCGGTCTGCCTGCGGCCTCCGCACGGGCGGCGGAGGCGTATCCGCTTTCCTCCGACGAGAGACGGCGGCTGTCCGGGTGGCTGATCGACGGCGATCCCGTTCTGGATGCCGCCGCAGAAGCCCTGCCCGATCCACCGCTTTTAATGCTGTCCCTGATCATTCGTCTGGCCATCGAGGCCCATTCCGCCTATGCGGAGCGGCAGATCCCCGACGAGGTATACTGGGCCACTTTTTCCGATATCGCTCTGTGGGCCCGCGACTATGAAAAAGCCGCGGGCCGGCCGGGACTGGCCGAATGGCGGTGGCTGTCCCTGCACGTAACGCTCCGTCTGTTCCGCCTGGGCCGGCTCCAATTCGAACCGATTCGTTTGGCTGAGACGGTCCGGACCGATACCCGTCTCTTTGCCGCCGGGACGCCCGCCCTCGGGGTCCACATCCCCGCGGACGGACGGCTGGATCCGGACGAAACGGCCAAATCCTACGCAGCGGCAGCGGCCTTTTTTCACCGTCCGGATCCGCTCTTCCACTGCGCTTCCTGGCTGCTCAGCCCGGCCCTGGACGGTCTGCTGCCTGCATTCTCCCGTATCCGGCAGTTTGCCAGCGAGTACCGGATCTATTGGGTGGATGAAACCTCCCGTCAGGCTGAAGAGCGGATTTTCGGCTTTGTATTGGACCGGCCGTCCCTCTATCCGGAACAGACCGCCCTGCAAAAAGCCGCCCGGGAGCATTTGCTGCGGGGCGGCAGTCTGCCGGCCGGCTATGGCCTGCGGTTTTAGCGGCGCGGTGCCACCCGTCTCACGGCAAAAAAGAACACCGCCTCCGTATGGAGGCGGTGCGGAATGTTTTACCGGCATATATTCGAAAAGGGACCGAACCAGGGCATCACGGTGATTCTGGATGCCGAAATCTGCGGCGGGATGCTCCCCGTCATGATGCCGTTGTACCGTATGCACACCCGATTCCCCACCCGGAACCTGCAGGACCCAGGGAAAAAAACGCGCACGGTCTGGTTGGTACGACGATCGCGCACCATGAGAAAATCACATTGAACCGACAGCACAATTGCCTGCATGGTCATGGATATCACCCCCATTTCAACCACAGTACACCATATGCGGGAGGTGGACAGCATGACAATCTGTGCAGAAAATTCTTGTCCGGAATCGGGCGGCGGGGATATCCCCGGCCTTCAGCCTCGGCAGTTTCTGAAATGCCACGGAAATCCCCCCTTTTCCTCAGTATACGCGTTTTAGCCGCGTGGATCAAGCCGATACAGGAGGCGCCGTCATGGAAGTCCAAATGGATACTTCTGTCCAGTTTCTCAAAGGCGTGGGCGAACGCCGCGCCGCGCAGTTTGCCCGCCTGGGAGTCACCACGGTCGGTACCCTTTTGCGCCACTATCCCCGCCAGTACGAGGACTGGACCGCCATTGTCCCTATCGCCTCGGCACCCGTGGGCGAGCCCTGCTGCATCCGCGCCACGGCCATGACTGCGCCGCAGGAACACCGGGTACGCAAAGGACTGTCCCTGTTCCGCTTCACAGCCAGCGACGGAGTGAGCGTGCTTCATGTCACCCTCTTCAACAACAAATACGCCGCCGCCAAGATTAAAAAAGGAGAGGATTACCTCTTTTTCGGCACGGTCGGCGGCAGTTTCCGCCGGGCGGAAATGACCTCCCCCCTCATCGAACCGGCCGAGGGTGGGGTCCGGATCCGGCCGATCTATCCCCAGACCGAAGGGCTGACCTCCCGCGTCATCGAAACTGCGGTGGCAAACGCTCTGCTAGCACTCGGCACCGGACTCGACGACGATCCCCTCCCCTTTTCCCTCCGGCAGGCGCACACGCTCTGCACCCGCCGCTACGCACTGGAAAATATCCATTTTCCGGCCGATCACCGGGCTCTTTCGGTTGCCCGGCGGCGGCTGGTGTTCGAGGAACTGCTGCTGCTCCAGCTCGGCCTGCTGCGCCTGAAAGGGCGCACCCGTGCAGAGACGGGTGCCCGGATGAAACAGGATTTTTCAGACGAATTTTGGCCGCTTCTCCCCTTTTCCCCCACCGGAGCCCAGCGCCGGGCCGTTTTGGAGTGTGTCCGGGATATGGGTGGTTCGGCGCCGATGAGCCGCCTGGTTCAGGGAGACGTGGGCAGCGGCAAGACAGCCGTTGCCGCCGGGGTGGCCTTCACCGCCATCCGGAACGGGTACCAGGCCGCCATGATGGCGCCGACCGAAATTCTGGCTGAGCAGCACGCCCGTTCTCTCTCCGCCCTGCTCCAAAAGGGCGGGATCCAGGTCGGACTTCTGACCGGTTCCCTCTCCGCCGCGGAAAAACGGCAGGTACTCGCCGACACGGCGGAGGGCCGCATTCAGTTGTTGGTGGGCACCCACGCGCTGCTGTCGGAAGGGGTTTCGTTCACCCGGCTGGGTCTGGTCATCACCGACGAACAGCACCGCTTCGGCGTGGCGCAACGGGCGGCCCTGGCCGCAAAGGGGATAAATCCCCACCTGCTGGTCATGTCCGCCACCCCCATCCCCCGCACCCTTGCGCTGATTCTGTACGGGGATTTGGATGTCTCCATCCTCGACGAACTGCCCCCCGGCCGTCAGCCCGTCGCGACCTTCGCTGTGGGCAGCGACAAGCGGGAACGGGCGTATACCTATGTGCGCCGTCATCTGGATGAGGGACGGCAGGCCTATGTGGTTTGTCCCCTGGTCGAGGACGGAGAAACCGATCTCGCTTCGGCCGCGGCTTTCTTTAAAAAGCTGGCGGAGGGTCCCCTGCGGCATTACTCGCTCGGCCTCCTCCACGGCCGGATGAAATCCGCGGAGAAGGAGGCCGTCATGCGGGACTTTGCCGCGAATCGGGTGCAGGTACTGGTCGCCACCACCGTTATCGAGGTAGGGGTGGACGTGCCGAATGCGGTGATCATGGTGATTGAGAATGCCGAACGGTTCGGTCTTGCCCAGCTCCATCAGCTGCGCGGCCGGGTCGGACGGGGACAGGCTGCCTCCACCTGTATTCTGATCTCTGACGCGAGGAACGAGGAAGCCGTCCGGCGGCTACGGGCCATGTGCGAGACAAACGACGGTTTCCGCATTGCAGACGAGGATTTGAAGCTACGGGGGCCAGGCGACTTTTTCGGGAGCCGGCAGCACGGCCTGCCGAACCTCAAAATCGCCGATCTGATGGGAGACATGCCCTTGTTCAAAGAAGCGCAGGAGGCCGCTGCGCGGCTGATGGAAGAAGATCCGGCTCTGGAAACGGCGGAAAACCGCCTCCTGCGGGCGGAAGTGGATCGTCTTTTTTCTCAAGTGGGCGAACAGGGCCTCAATTGAGGATCCCGCGGGGCGGCCGCTTCCAATCGCCGGCCTTCGGCCCGCTCAATAAATGGCTGAATAGAAGCAAGTTTTCGAAAAACCTGTTGACAAACCGGCCTGTTCCGCTTATAATAGACAACGTTGTGACGCCGTCACAGCGTTCCGTTCGGGTTTGGTTCCGTTCGGTTTTCACAAAAGTGGCCCGGTAGTTCAGTTGGTTAGAACGCTAGCCTGTCACGCTAGAGGTCGACGGTTCGAGCCCGTTCCGGGTCGCCACTTTTGCTGCTATAGCTCAGTCGGCAGAGCGCGTCCTTGGTAAGGACGAGGTCACCAGTTCGAATCTGGTTAGCAGCTCCACAAAAACCCCCGCTCGTCGTCAGACGGGTGGGGGGCTTTTGTTTGAGATGATCCAGATTCGAACTGGGGTTCGACATCGGTTAGCAGCTCCTTTGCGTGACTCATCGTCCGATCTCAGATAGATTGTCAAAATCCCCTGTACGCCAACAGGCAGACAGGGGATGTCTTTCCTATATAAAAATCAGCGTTCCACAGCCTTTTCCATGACGAAATCGTCCATAACGTACCCTTCTCCGATATCCGTCACCTGTTCCCGCACCGTTCGGAATCCCATGGCGATATACGCGGCGATGGATCCCAGATTCTCCCGATTCACCGTCAGATACAGCGCCGTCAGGTCTTGTTCCCGGCAAAGCCGCATCAGCAGTTCCACCGACCGGCGGGCAAGTCCCCGCAGACGGAAGCGTTTGTGAATATATAGCTTGCTCAGAAACAGCTTATCGCCGTCCGTACGGAATGCGAGATAGCCGGCCGGCTCACCGCCGACGATGATAAGCCGGTACTGATACCTGTCCGCAAGCTGGAGGGTGATGGCCTCCTCCGACTGAAAATGCTCCACCATGTAGGTGATCTGCCCGGGTGTGAGAACGCCCGCGTAGTGCTCACTCCATATCTCTTTTGCCAGAGACGCGACCTCGCGCACCTGCTCGGGACTCGAAACCGGGACCCAATCCATGTTTTCCCTGCTCATGATCCGCACACCTCCATGGCTATTCCAAATAGGTGCAGTATAGCACAAATCGGTGCCGGACGCAACGGCTACAGCACCATGACGAGGGTGCCGGCCGTGATCAGAACGCTACCGATCACCATTTTGAGGTTGAATTCCTCATGCAGGAATACAAACGCCAGGATCAGGGTGATCACCACGCTCATTTTATCGATAGGCACCACCTTGGACACGCTGCCCAGCTGAATGGCCCGGTAGTAACACAGCCAGGAGGCCCCCGTCGCCAACCCCGACAGCACAAGGAAGACGAGACTGCGCCCGGTAATCTGACCGATCCCGGCCTGCGCGCCGGTGGCGAATACCAGCACCCAGGCCATCACCACCACCACCAGGGTGCGGATCGCGGTGGCCAGATTGGAATTGACGTCCTCGATCCCCACCTTGGCGAGAATCGAGGTCAGCGCGGCGAACACCGCCGAAAGCACGGCAAACATCAGCCACATGGAACGTTTCCCCTCACTCTTGTTCAATTTCTGTTTCCTTCCCTTCTGTCAGGCCGCCGTTTCCGCCGCCGGCCCCAGGGTTTCGCTTATTTTTCCGGCGCGGCCATGCGTCCAGAACAATCCAGGCCCCCGTCAGCAGCAGGCCCGCGGCGGACAGAACCGCTCCGGTTTTCAGTCCTTTGGGACAGTAGCTCAGCCGGAACGTATGCTCGCCTTCCGTCACCGGCAGCGCAAGAAACGCACCGAGCGCCGCCTCCGGTTTTACGGATTCGCCGTCCAGTTCGGCCGTCCATCCGCTGTCGGCCGGAATGGTGGACAAGAGCACACCGTCCCGGGGCGCCGTCAGGCAGCCGGATACCGCGGTATCCGTGACCGTAAGGTCCCCAGCTCCGTCCTGTTTCAGCCGGTCGGCCAGATCCGCAAACGCGGCTTCGTCAAATCCGGCGGCCGCGGGAGCTCCGATCCATTTATCCGTTCCCCCAACCGAGAGTTTTACCTCCACGGGGCCGGCCGGCTGCCGCCCGAGATCGATGACGCCGGTCACCAACCGGTCATCATAGACGTTCAGGCATCGCCCGTTTAGATAAACACGGGTGTTTTCATGGAGATTATTGGAAAAATACAGCAAAACATCCTGCGTCTTTGGATTCTCTATGGTAAACGTTAGGGTGCCCGCCCCATCCAGCCGGTTCCGTCCATTGATTTCGGTCTTTTTCCCGGAATAGGCGATACCAACCTCGAGAGGGCTGTAGTATGCGGCATCGCGTCCATCCAGACGGCCGAACAGCTCGTTCTGCCTTTCAAAAGGCGTGCCGCTTTCGGACAGTTCCGGCAAAATCGCAGCATCCGCGAAATAGACGAGGGGTAGGGCGTTTTCATTCCGGTAGATCTTGGTATCCCCCACAACGGCCCCAGTATCCGTCATACCGGGCCGCCGCTCCTCCGTATCGAACACGTACCGCACTCCGAGGAGGGCATCGAGCGCGGACGTGGCACCGTAATACCGCAGATAGCGGTGACTGACGTAATTGGTCATGCCGAGCGCGCCCAGCAGACGGAACGTCCGCTGATTGGACAGGGAGCTGTAATGGCTCACCGCCGGGTAGCCGACCGACAGCCCGTCATTGGAATTCCGGGCGGTCGCGTTTTCCACCCGGTAAAAGCCGTCTTCCTCCACCACCGTACCGAGAGCCGCCATCAAAGCGGCACCCCGTTCCCGGAAAGCGGCATACGCGTCCCGGTCCTCAAACCCGAACTGACTATCCAGTCCGCGCAGCATCCGCAGAGAACTCCCCGTGAGTTCCGCACAGAGGAGCAGAGCCATCAGCCCTGCCGCCGCGGGGCCCGCGGCGCGGCGGAGAAACGGCCGCGTCCCCTCCTTCCTGAAGCCGAGATATGCGCATCCGAGCAGCGCGTAGATGCCAAAAAGCAGCAACGTGATCCACGCTTCTCCGGCAAAAGGCAGGGATGGAATAGCGGACAGCAGGGCGGTCACAGCCGCCATGCATCCCGAACTGATGAGAACCGTCAAAGGGCGAAGCCCCTGCGGATTCGACAGGGTCCGGGCGGCGCAGGTCACCAGCAAAAACACCACGGTGAAGCTGTACCGGGCGGGGAACCAAGTCGGGGGCTGGAATACATGCCAGGCCACATCCAGATCATAGAACAGCAGGGACAACGTCATAAAGGCCAGCAAGCATCCCACCCCGATTTTTTCCCGCCGCGGGATCGATCGGCTGCAGAACCAGAGGGGCAGCAGCCCGGCCGTGAGCACTCCGCAGTAGAGATTCGCCGTGCCGGTATGGGTCGCGGAATCGAAGGCGCCGTACGCCAGTTTGCCCGGAATGGCGAGCGGATTCATCGCCGCGCCGAACGTCAGGCTGAGTCCGTGAACGGTTTCATAGCCGTTTTGCAGGGAAAAGAAAACGGGTAGCAGCACCACGGCCGAGGCGCAGGCGGCCAGAAGCGCGGCGCCTACAAACGTGCCCAGCCGCATGGCCGTCCGCCGTCCGCCCTCCCAGGCCGTGAGGCACCACATCAGATACACGAGGAAGGCGAAGACGCCGACGATATAGGCGATATAAAAGTTCGCGACGAA
>CABQAA010000018.1 GCA_902461995.1 uncultured Oscillospiraceae bacterium
CCGCCTCCCCCGCCGTTTCGTCTGCGCCATCCTTCGCTTTCCATGAAAAAGAGCTGCTGTCGAATCGCTTTACCCGTCCGGAACCGGACGCCGGTGAGCAGCCTTCCATGAGTCTCGACGGGTTCACCCCGGCCCTGGAAGATTCCCGCCTGGCTGTGTATCTGCGGCGGGAAACCGGTGCCATCCGGGTAGTGGACAAGGCAAGCGGCTATGTCTGGGGGTCCATTCCCGAAGACAAGCCGGACAATCTGAACAAAGCGTGGTCCAAGCTCGCGGGTTCCATCGTCGCGGCGGATTTGTATGACAAAGACGGCGTATCCCGTGCTCTCGGCGCGGGTGGAGAGGAACTCAGCGTCCGGATTTCCGATCGGACACTGACGGGTGAAGTCTATTGGGCGGAACAGAAAGTCGGCCTGACATTCCGGATGGAACTCGCCGGAGGCGGCCTGCGCTTCTCGATGGAGGACGATTCGATCCGGGAAGACGGAGACTGGAAACTGGGAGCGGTCTATTTTGTTCCCTTCCTGGGTTCCACCGTGGGGGACGAACGGCAGGGCTATATCTTTGTGCCGGACGGTTCCGGCGCGCTCATTCGTTTCAACAAGCCCCGCAAATACCTGCAGGGTTTCAATAAACGGGTGTATGGCCTCGATATGGGGATCGACAGCCTGGAATCCATCACAGGCCTGAACGCCAACCGCACCGGTGTCTATATGACAGAGGAAGAAACCGTTTCCCTTCCCGTCTTCGGGATGGTGCACGGCACGGGGCAGAACGCCTATCTGGCGCAGATCGACAGCGGGGCAGACTACGCCCGCATTCTGGCCGATCCGGCCGGGATCATCACCGATTACAACCGCGCCTATGTCAAATTTATCTACCGGCAGACCTATGAGCAGCCGGTCAACAAAACCGGGACCGGTGTGCAGACCCTGCAGGAGACCCGCAACCGCGTGTCCCCCTCCATCACCTACCGCTTCCTCACAGGGGACGATGCCGACTATGTAGGGATGGCCAAGGCTTACCGGAACAGTCTTTCCGAACAGGGCATCCTCAAAAAACGCACCGCGGTAAGCAACGGGATCCCGCTCCAGCTCGACATTCTGGCGGCCGACGTGCAGAAGGAATTTATCGGCACCTCGGTCAACAAGGCGACCGGACTGGACGCCCTGACGGATCTCGTCGGCCATCTGCAAAAGGAGGGGGTCGGCGACCTGCGCATGACCCTCGTCGGCTGGCAGAAGGGCGGCCTGAACGGCTATCGGAAAACGTCGGCTGCAACCGGCACGGTGTACGGCTCTCTCAGCGTCCTCACCCCCTTAAAGGAGCAGCTCGGCGGGCACCTGTATCTGCGTCTGGCGCCCTTCACCGCAACCAAGCAGCAGCTCGAACTCCGTTCGGAAGCCGGGATTTCCCTGTCCCAGTCGATCATCGTCAAAAAAGCGGAAGACAACGCGGTGTTTTTGGGCGATCAATACTTTCTCAAACCCCGGACCGGTATCGAGGCCCTACTCACCCAAACCGGTAAACTCGCGCAGAGCGGCTTCACCGGCTGGAGCCTGGATGACATCGGCTATCGCCTCTACAGCGATTATCTCAAGGGGAATCCGGACACCCGGACCACGATCCGGGAACAAATCGAGGAAACGCTGGCCTCCCTGTCCCAAAACGGGCAGATTCAGGTCATCCGTCCTGCCGACTATCTGTTCCCTTACGTCGATTCCTACCTGTCGGTTCCCATGACGGGCAGTCAAACACTGTTCGAGACCGATTCGGTGCCCTTTCTGCAGATTGTCCTGTCGGGGTATATGGAGATTTTCGCCCCCTATACCAATCAGAGTTTCTACTCGCGGGCAGACATCCTAAAGCAGATCGATTTCGGCACCTACCCCTCTTATCTGCTCACCGAGGACGACAATTACGCCCTGCGTAAAACCGCCTCGAGCGATCTGCGCTCGACCCGCATTGCGGACTGGCAGGAGCATATCCTGGCGACCGCCGATGAAATGAAGGCCGTCCTCGGCCCGGTGCGGGGACAATCCATCTCCGACCGGGTGGTGCTGGAAACCGGACTGGTCAAGACCGTGTATGAAACTGGGGCGGTTTACGTCAACTATCATGCCGAGGCCCGGACAGCGGACGGTCACTCGATTCCGGGCGGTTCGGCGCTGTATGTGAAGGGGGCGGGTCAACCATGAAGAAACGGCAGACGGCTGTGAAAACACCCCGTTCTCCCATCCGGCAGCGCACAAGGGAGGCGGTTGGAGGCTATTTGTTCATGGCTCCCTGGATCGTGGGTTTTTTCGCTTTTACCCTCTTTCCCTTCCTGTACTCGATTTATCTGAGTTTTCAGGAGGTCAATCTCAAGAGCAGCGGCGGTATCCGCGGCACCTTTGTGGGACTCCGGTGGTACAAGGAAGCCCTGACGGTGGACACCTCCTTCACGCTCAGTCTTCTCGACAGTCTCAAATTCATCGTCCTCTCCACCCCCATGATCGTTGTGGTCGCCCTTCTGCTCGCACTGCTTCTCAATGGCAAATACCGGGGACGGACCTTGTTTCGAGCCATCTTTTTCTTCCCGGTGGTGATCGTCAGCGGCCCGGTCGTGGATGAACTGATGCAGACGAATGCCGCGGCGGTCGTCCATCCGGAGAATTATCTGATTTACGATTTCATCCAGTCCCTGCCGAGCGTGCTGTCCTCGCCGCTGCTCTATATCTTCGACAACATCGTCATGATTCTCTGGTTTTCAGGGGTGCAGATCATCCTCTTTCTCGCCGGCCTCCAAAAGATCGGGCAGCCCCTGCGGGAAGCCGCCTCCATCGACGGTGCCTCCTCCTGGCAGATGTTCTGGAAAATTTATCTGCCCTTTTTAAAACCCCTGCTGCTGCTCAATACGATTTATACCGTCGTCATGCTGTCCGCCTTTTCGGATAACGCGGTCAATGGCGAAATCGTCAGCAAGATGTATGCCACAGGAAAGGAATTCGCCTATTCCTCGGCGATGGCCTGGATCTATTTTCTGATTCTCCTGATCCTGCTCGGTGTGGTATTCCTGCTGTTTCGCGGCAGAAAGGAGAAGCGCCATGAATAATCCCAAGACCCTTCTCCGCAACCCGGCCAGACTCAAACGCAAAAGCAAACATGCGGCCGGAAGCCTGCTCCGGTATTTTCTGCTCATCGGGGTGGGCGTCGTATTCCTGTACCCCATTCTGTATATGATCGTCAACTCGTTCAAAAACGTGACGGATTTGGTCAATCCCACCATCGAATGGGTGCCCTCTTCCCTGTACATCGGGAATTTCCGGAAGGCGCTTCGGGTACTGGATTACGGCCGCAGCTTCGTGTTTACCCTCCTGCTGGTGACGGCCGCTACCGTACTGCAGACGCTGTGCTGTTCCCTGGCCGGTTACGCACTGGCCCGCCATCGCTTTCCTCTCAAAGGGCTGTGGATTGTCATGATCGTCGCCACCTTTGTCATTCCGGCCCAGGTGACCCTGATCCCGAAATACCTGCTGTACACGACCTATCATCTGGTGAACAGCCCGCTGGCCGTCCTGGTCCCGTCCGCTTTCGGTCAGGGAGTCAACAGCGCCATTTTCATCCTGGTGTTTTATCAGTTTTTCTCGAGTTATCCCAAATCCTTCGACGAAGCCGCGCAGATGGACGGCGCGGGGCTCTGGAAAGTCTTTTTCCGTATCGCTCTGCCCATCTGCGTTCCGGCAGTCATCATTTCCCTGCTCTTTTCCTTCGTCTGGACATGGAATGAAACCTATACCGCCGGAACCCTGATGGGGGAAAGCTTCCGAACACTGCCCATGAAGCTCTCCTCCTTCGTGGAGTCCTACAACACCGCCTACTCTTCGGGTACGGCCGGGCTCAGCCGGCTCAACGAGGGGATCCGGCTGGCGGCCACCATGCTGGTCATCGCCCCCCTGCTCGTCCTGTATCTGGTGCTGCAGCGCCAGTTTATCGAAGGCATAGAGTCCACCGGACTCACTGGCGAATAAACGCCGAAGCAGAAGACGCCCCCGGCCGCGCAATGCGGCCGGGGGCGTCTTGTTACGACGGGGGGCAGCCTCCGGATAGACTCCTGCGCCGGACCATGGCGTCATGAACCAGCACAACACCCTCGGGGTTCTATTGACGCAGAACGTTTTTTCATCGTCCTGCGCTCTCCTTTGGTGGTCCGTTCGATCTGCTTTTGATCCGAAGCCGCGGTCGACGCCTGCAGGTCCGCGTTTCACCTGATCGTATCGGACACTGTGAAAAGAAAGCCGCAAAGAAATTCCTTGCGGCTTCATCGGATGCGGAAAGCCAGACCCCTGGCGGAGCGGATCACGTAAATTTCGAACCGTATGATATGCTTTAGTCTGTCCTGAATGGATCATCAAAAAGAATTCTCAAATTCGGACCTTAATTCATCAATGTATGAAAGAACAGCACTGTCTGATTTCAATTCAGTTATCAAAGACTTCTCTTCAGGGGACAATTCACTATACAGTCGTTTCCTTAAATCCAAATAATCTTTAACTACAAAGGAAATGTAAAGTACCGCCGTTTGAAGAGAAAGTGTTAGCAGGCGGATGGCTGTAAAGAAATTGTTATAGAATACATTATTGTTAACCGAGTTGCTGCCCAGCCCGATAAATAAACCGTGAACACTATTGGACAATACGTTATAAATTGCTGATTCTATATTTTTATTTAGTATACGATGAGGAGTGACTTTCACAGCCGCTTTTCTGCCGGATAAGATTTGATCTTGAACAGGTTTTTCTTTGCTTTTAAACGAACTGGAATTCTTGATCGTTTCTCTTGTATGCAATATTGTACCAGACTCCAATCGTGCATGAAAACACGTTTTGGAAAAATTCAATTTATCATATATATCTTGTAAATTGATCAGTCCATTCAAAAACATAGTATTGAATCGCAGTTCTATTTCGTCATGTCCTATTTTTCGTTCACTAATATGGATATACAGGTTTGTGATATCCATAATGTTACGAGTAGCGCTCGCTATCAAGGAAATATCCAACTCATTGATATTTTCTTTTCCTTTCAAAAAACAGTAAACGATGGATTTGCCATGCAACACCATTTTTTCAACAATATTTTCTAACTGTAAGGTTCGAAGCGCCCCCGCTCTTTTTACATAATGGCTATTAATCGGCGTGATCTTTTCTCCTATGGAACACACCCTTTCTAGGTTTTTAAATGCGTCTAAAAGATAATTTTGATCACTCATATCCATCTTTCCATCTTCAATTTCTTATTGGCAACTGGAAAAGACGAAATAAGCAGGGCCGCTAAACGGCTCTGCTTATCACGCAGCCGAATACTCCTTTTTCTATAAAAAGCAAGACGTTTCGACTATTTTCTTTTGGCGAAGAGTTAGCGATTCGAACCCCAGGGGTCTTTCGACCCACAGCATTTCGAGGGGGATTTTAAAGGCGAATCCCTTTGCATGCCGACATCTCGAACCCGCATTTTTTAAGGCTTTTCTATTTTTCATTATATCCATGAAATCTTGTGTTGTCGAGCAGTTTGATAACAATTTTATACCATGATATTTCTTGCAATATATTTTGTGTTATAAAAAAGTTAAAATGAAACCGCTGTATAGCTCATTTATTCAAGTATATAAAACGATAGCTTTCTAAAATTTGGAAATATTTGGCCAGCCTTTCATATAAAGGCTTTGCCTCATCTCCAAAATGTTCTTCAACGGCTTTCCCTATCTCCAGAATGGTCTTTTTGCCATCTAAAAGAGGCCAGACAAAGCTTCCTATTTCATCCAGATGGACATAGCTGGTTTTCGGCTTTTTTAAAAGGGTTTGAGCCAGCTTATTCCATACGCCTTTATTTTCAATTTCCAGCGTTACTTTTCCATCCTCGACCGACCACAAAAGCTTTTCATTACGCAACGGCTTCCCGTCCAAATAATTTTCGGCCTGTTTGTTTCGCATTCTTATTTTCTCTTCTTCCACAAGGAGAATTTCAACAGCGTCAGAATGATGACGCCGAATAACACCAGTCCTCCGATATTAGAAACCACTGCCGGTATCGCCCATTTTTCGGACAGGTTGATCGCGGAATTCAAACCGAACACCGCCAAAATCGCCAGCAGGATTCCGACCAGACCTTCGCCGGCTATCATGCCCGAACAGAAAAGAACACCGTCATTCACAATCGCATCCTTTTCTCCTTTGTCGCGTTTCAGCTTATCCAAAGCCAAGCGAATAAGACCGCCAACCATAATGCACGCATTCAGTTGAACCGGAAGATAAACGCCAATCGCAAAGGGCAGCACCGGTAGGCCGACAATCTCGACCAACACGGCAATAAACGCACCGATAAACACCAGCGCCCACGGGAGATTGCCTTCCATGACACCTTCCGTAATCAACTTCATCAGGGTTGCCTGAGGCGCCGCGAGTTCGTCTGTGCCAAAGCCCCACGCGCTGTCCAGAAGATAGAGTGTCCCGCCGATCGCCAGCGCCGCAGCCACTACGCCGATGATTTCACCAATCTGCTGTTTCCTGGGCGTAGCGCCTAACAGAAACCCGGTTTTCAGGTCCTGGGACGTATCGCCGGCAATGGCGGATACAATACAAATAACCGAACCAATCGCAATCGCGCTGCACATGCCGGCAATACCGGTTGCCCCGGTAACCTTCAAAATGAGGGTGGCAATCAAAAGGGTGGCGATCGCCATGCCAGAAACAGGGTTGTTGCTGCTGCCTACCAAGCCCACCATACGAGAGGATACGGTGGCGAAAAAGAAGCCGAATACAACGATAATGACCGCGCCGAGAAAACTGACCGGAATGGCGGGGATGAGCCATACGAGGAGTGTCAAAACCACAATCGCCAGAAACACCACTTTGATGGAGATGTCTTTCGACGTGCGTTCGTTCGCATTCCCTTTTGATCCCGCCATACTCTTCACAGCGCCGCCAAAGGTCTTCAGGATTAGCGGCAGAGATTTTATCAGGCTGATGATACCGCCGGCAGCCAGCGCTCCCGCACCGATATATCGTATATATGTTCCCCAGATGGCACTCGCTCCGCCCTTTGCAAAAATCTCACTAATCGGGGCCACTCCGGGATAAAGCGTCATATCCGCACCGAAAAGCACAATCAGCGGGATGATGACCAGCCAGCTTAAAAGGCCGCCGGCAAACATATAAGACGAAATCCTTGCGCCGCAAATATAGCCTACGCTCATGACCGCCGGATAAATTTGCGTGCCGATCTGTCCCGCAAACCCCTTCACGCTGACCGAGATTTCTCCGGCAACCAGCTTTAATCCGTCGATGATAAACTTGAACAATGCCGCAAAGCCCATACCGGCAAAAACGGTCGAGGCCTTCGCGCCGCCTTCTTCCCCGGCCAGAAGCACCTCAGAACAGGCGGTTCCCTCCGGGTATGGAAGCACGCCATGTTCTTTCACGATAAGGGCATTGCGCAGCGGGACCATAAAAAAGACGCCAAGCAGCCCACCAATGAGAGCGATCGCGGTGATCTCCCATATTCCCGGCTTATCTACCTTGCCCTCTGCCGCCCATAAAAACAGAGCCGGCAAAGTAAAGATAGCCCCAGCCGCCAAAGACTCGCCGGCCGAACCGATGGTCTGTACAATATTGCTTTCCAGAATAGAATTTTTGCGCATAATGACACGAATAACTCCCATG
Source organism: uncultured Oscillospiraceae bacterium (assembly GCA_902461995.1). Classification (GTDB taxonomy): domain Bacteria; phylum Bacillota; class Clostridia; order Oscillospirales; family Acutalibacteraceae; genus UMGS1623. The sequence goes on from CABQAA010000018.1 coordinate 7,701, forward strand.
GCAATGACCGCCGCGGGAATGGACGCCGAAACGGTCATGCCCACCCGTAATCCCAAATAAGCGTTTGCCGCGCCGAATATAATCGCCAACAACACTCCCATAACGATAGAGGTTATCGTTATTTCCGGAGTGATTTTTTCCGCCGGAACATACGGCTTAAAGTCTTTGTTATCCATAGTTCTTCCATTTTCCCTTCCGCACAACGGCCTTTTTATTATTAGAATACAGCCGTGTGGTTTCAACACACGATCGAATCATACGATTTATTGGCATTTTTTGAGCACATCACAAAGCAATTCGAAAATCTCCTTGGTGGAGGAGATGCTTAGTTTTTCATTCACCGTGTGAACGCCAAACATATCCGGACCTATCGCAATACAATCCAGGTCCTCCATTTTTTCGGCAAAAACCGCGCATTCCAACCCGGCGTGAATGGCGGCAATTTGAGGCTTGTGCCCAAACTTTTCACAAAAAGCATCTGTATATAATTTTTGGAGCGGAGAATCCTTTTTAAATTCCCAAGGCGCGTATCGGCCGGAAATTTCGAAACTGCAATCGTTATAGGAGGCAAACACGGCGAGTCTGTCCTCCAAAAAAGCCAGAGCGGATTTCTTATCACTTCTCAGTGCGTACTGCATAACAATCCCGTCCGCCGCTGTCATCAGAATCCCCAAGTTTAATGAAGTTTCAACCAAACCTTCTATTTCTGCACTCATGTCCACCACACCGTTCGGCGTTGTCAACAACATATACAACAGCTTGTCCCGCGCAGCAGAATCCAAAACCTCAAAATCGCCTGCCGCTTCTGTCGTTAAACGGATCGAGCAATGTTCTTCTCTGTCTCGGATTTCTTTTTTTACAACAGAGACATAATCTTCAATGAAATTTATAAAGCTTTCCGCGTCTTCCGCTACAAGCTCTGCTTTACAGCAAAAGGGAATGGCGTTTCCTTTTGTTCCGCCATTGATTTTCATGATATCAAATGGCGTCGCTTTTTTCGCATAATTCAGAATTCGCCCTGCCAACACATTGGCATTTACGCGGCCCTTATCGATCTCAACGCCGGAATGTCCACCCTTTAAATCTTGGATCTCCAACGATATTTTCGTACCGTGTATGACTTTTTTGCCGATCGGAAGGAAAAGTCTGAAATCGCTGCCTCCCGCGCAGGATACGGTTAGAAGATCGGCTTCCTCCGCATCCAGATTGATCATTTTTCTGCCTTTTAAAACGGCAGTGTCCAGCTTTTTGGCCCCAATCATTCCTATTTCTTCATCGGTTGTAAAAACGGCCTCAATCGGAGGATGCGATAACTCTTTACTCGCCAGAATGGCCATGATCATCGATACGGCAATGCCGTTATCTGCGCCTAAGGTCGTGCCTTTCGCTTTTATAAAATCGCCGTCTGTAAAAGTCTCTATCCCGTCTTTTGCAAAGTCAACGGTTGAGTTTTCTGTTTTCTGGCATACCATGTCAAGGTGTCCCTGAAGAATAACCGGCTCGGCATTTTCATATCCTTTTGTGCCCGGCTTATAAATCACCACATTTTTTGCCTCATCGCAAACGACCTTTAAATCGTTTTCTTCTGCAAACTGAACGCAGTGTTCACATAGGGCCGCCATATCGCCTGAGCCGTGCGGGATGGCACATATTTTTTCAAAGTAACGAAATACCGCCGCAGATTCAGCCTGAAGCACTTTTTTCATCGTATAACCTCTTCAAACTTTTTATAAAGATATTTCACGCAGCAAAATAAAAACACATTTTATGATAGCATACCATGTTGCGCTAAAAAAATCAATTTTCTTCACACAATAGAAAACACTCGATACCGCCAAACGCGGTATCGAGTGTTTTGGCGGAAGCGGTGGGATTCGAACCCACGAGCCCGTGAGGGCTACCTGATTTCGAGTCAGGCCCGTTATGACCACTTCGATACGCTTCCGTATTCGATTTTTGTGCCGGAGAGTACCGAAAAAATGTGATTTCGAGTGCTGCACCTTCGACCACTCGGACAACTCTCCCGATATACAGTGCTTCTAATTATAAAAGACTAGTCCGCGTTTGTCAACCGTGAATTGGCCGCGGTGCTCACAAAATCAGGCCAGGCGTCCCTTTGTCCGCAAAGCCGGAAATCCCCATTGCCGGAGTGCCTCATACACGCCGACGGCCACGGTGTTGGACAGATTTAGGGAACGCGCTGCATCATCGTCCAGCATCGGAAGGCGGACACAGGCGTCAAGGTTCTGCCGGAGAAGTTCCTCCGGCAGTCCGGCCGTCTCCTTGCCAAAAACCAGATAGGCCCCATCGGGGTACGACACATCGGAATAGATGCGTCCGCCTTTCGTGGTGAAATAGAAAAAAGGGCCGGCGTTACGGGAAAAGAACTCTTCGAGGTTTTCATACGTGGTGATGTCCAGCAAATGCCAATAATCAAGACCGGCCCGTTTGAGCTGGCGGTCATCGATGGAAAAGCCGAGCGGCCCCACCAGGTGCAAATGGCAGCCGGTTGCCGCACAGGTGCGGCTGATATTGCCCGTATTCTGCGGGATTTGCGGTTCGACCAGCACAACATGCAGTTGCGGCATGACGCCCCCTCCTTTTATACCCGGCTGCACAGCAGTTGCAGGGTTCCTTTGATCGGAACCGTGAGTCCGGCCGGCAAAAACACACTGGCGCCTTTGCGAAGCGTCAGCTCACCGTCCGGCCATGTGATCGTCCCCTCTCCCTCGAGACAGAGAAGCGCTGTAAAGCTCTCCGCACAGCCGACCCGCACCTGTCCGTCCACCTCGAGCAGCTCGGCGGTGAACAAGTCACAGGAGGCAAGGGGCCGGAGCGTTCCGCCCGGCACAGGCGATATCCGCCCCACCGCTCCATAGGGAATCTGCGGAGGCACCGTCACCGTCACATCCACCGCCTTGTCCACATGCAGTTCACGGGGCTTCCCATCAGGACCGAGGCGCCCGTAGTCGGACACCCGATAGGTGGTATTCGAATTCTGCTGGACCTCCGCGATTAGGATCCCTTCCCCGATCGCATGCAACGTCCCCGCCGGAATAAAAAACACGTCTCCCGGATGGACCGGGACCTGGTTGCAGACCTCCGGAAGCGAATCCTCCTCGATATGGCGGCGGAATTCTCCCCGGGTCATGCCGCAGTTCACGCCATATACCAGCTTGGAGCCCGGTTCGCAGTCGACGACATACCACATTTCCGTTTTGCCGTATTCGCCTTCCACCCGGACGGCGTACGCATCATCGGGATGCACCTGGACCGAAAGAGGCGCGCGCGCGTCGATGAGTTTGATGAGCAGGGGGAAATATGGAAAGCTGGACGCCCGACGGCCGAGTACGCTTGTTCCCCAATTCTCCAAGACCTCCGGCAGGGTCCGGCCCGCGAGGGGACCGTTCGCCACCAACGAGGGACCATCCTTATGGCAGGAGAGCACCCACGCCTCCGCGGCGGTCGGGCCCTCCGCCCGAAACCCAAAGTCTTTCAGCAGGCGATCGCCGCCCCATATATAATCCTTCAAGCAAGGAGTTAAAAGCAAAGGATACCAATCCATCTGTGTTCCGCCTTTCTCAAAAATAGACCGTATACACCTTTCCATTTTACTCCATCCCTCCCGCTCTGGCAATGCCTGGAATGGAATTTTCTCCATTCCGCCCATAATCCGCTTTTATTGCAGCACAAAAACCGCCTGTTTTTGTGCTTGTTGACTATAAAAATCTCCTAATCGTGGGAAATCAGGAAATGTTTTTAGATGATATGGAGAACTATTGCGGTTTCAGCATGGATTGTATATAATAGTAGAAGGTCCTCGCTGCCGAGGGCATATTGTACTGTCAGACAGAAAGGAAATGCGTTATGGCGAAAACATATACGGCCTCCACCCCTGTTCCCTCGGAAACCGCCGAAACGAAAGCGCTGCGGAATGCCTTGACGGCAAAACTGCTTCACAATTTTTCCGTCCAGCCCGAAAGTGCGACAAACGAACATTTCTACAACGCCCTGGTCCTGGTCTTGCGGGACCGGATGCGTTCGGACCGGGTGGGGTATATTCGGGAAGCCCGTGAACAGCAGAGCAAGCAGGTCTATTATCTCTGCATGGAATTTCTGATGGGCCGCTCGCTGAAAAATACGCTGTATAATCTCAATCTGACCGATGAGGCCCGCGCCGTTCTGGACGGCTTCGGCGTCAAACTCGATTCTCTGTACGAGCTCGAGCCGGACGCGGGGCTGGGCAACGGCGGCCTCGGACGGCTGGCGGCCTGCTTCCTGGACGGTCTCGCCACCGCGGGCATGCCGGCCATCGGGTATTCCCTTTTGTACGAATACGGTATCTTCCGTCAGAAGCTGGTGGACGGCTGGCAGACCGAACTGCCCGATTTCTGGCTGCCGGGCGGGCGCAGCTGGCTGCTGCCCCGTCCTGAGCTGACCAAGGAGGTCCACTTCGACGGACACATCGACGAATGGTGGGACGCGGGCGGCTTCCACCATGTGGAACACCGCGATGCCACCGTCGTCATCGCCCAGGCCTACGACATGATGGTCGCGGGCAAGGACGGCCGGGGCGTGTCCACCCTGCGTCTGTGGAAGTCCACGGCACCCGGCATGGATATGTCCCTGTTCAACCAGGGCGAATATATGCGGGCGATGGAGCAAAAGGCCATGGCCGAGGTCATCACGCAGGTGCTCTATCCCGCGGATAATCACCGTGAGGGCAAGAGCCTGCGGCTGTCCCAGCAGTATTTCCTCGTCTCCGCTTCGGTCCAGGACATCGTCCGCCGCCACCTTGATGCCTACGGCACCCTCGACAATCTGCCCGACATGGCGGCCATCCATATCAACGATACCCATCCCACCCTGGCCATTCCTGAGCTGATGCGCATTCTGCTCGATGAGTGCGGCTACAGCTGGGACGCCGCCTGGGACATCGTGTCCCGCACCGTCGCCTATACGAATCACACCGTGATGGCTGAGGCGCTCGAATGCTGGCCGGAAGATCTCTTTAGCCAGCGTTTGCCCCGGATCTACCAGATCGTGCACGAGATCAACAACCGCTTCAGTGCCGAGATGATGGAGGAAACCGGCGGCGATGTCGAAAAGGTCAGCCGCATGGCGATCATCAGCTTCGGCCTGATTAAAATGGCGAATCTGTGCGTCGCCGCCGCCCATTCGGTCAACGGCGTCTCCCGGCTGCACAGCGACATCCTGAAAAAAGAGGTGTTCCACGACGCCTATACCGTGATGCCGGGCAAATTCACGAATGTGACGAACGGCATCGCCCACCGCCGCTGGCTCTGCCAGGCGAACCCCGGCCTGACGGCCTTTATCAAAGACCGGATCGGGGACGGCTTCGTCCTGCACGCGGAGGAGCTGGAAAAGCTGAAGCCCTATGCCGCGGACAAAGCCTCCCTGGATGAGTTCATGGCCATCAAGCGCCGGAACAAGGAACGCCTCGCGGAGTATATCCGCAAGGCAAACGGCGTCTCGATCGATCCGGATTCCCTGTTCGACATCCAGGTCAAGCGCCTGCACGAATACAAGCGCCAGCACCTCAATGCCCTGCACATCCTCCACACCTATCTCACCCTCAAGGAGAATCCGTCGATGGATTTCGTGCCCCGCACCTATCTCTTCGGCGCGAAATCCGCTCCCGGCTATTATCTGGCCAAGGAAATCATCCGTTTCATCTGCAATCTCGCCAAGGAGATCGACTCCGACCCGGCCGTGCGGGATAAACTCAAGGTCGTGTATCTCGAGGATTATCGGGTGACCCTCGCCGAACTGCTGATGCCTGCCGCGGACATCAGCGAGCAGATTTCCCTCGCCGGCACCGAAGCGAGCGGCACGGGTAACATGAAGCTGATGATGAACGGCGCCGTAACCCTCGGTACCCTGGACGGCGCCAACGTGGAAATCTACGAGCAGGTCGGGTCCGACAACATCTTCCTGTTCGGCATGAAGGCCGAAGAGGTCGAGGCTCTCAAGCAGCAGGGGTACCGGCCGCGCGACATCTACAACGCCAATCCGCGTATCCATCGGGCCATCGACCGGATGTTCCAGGGCTTCGGCGGACGCACCTATGGGGAGATCGCGGGATCCCTGACAAGCAACGATCCCTATATGGTGCTGGCAGATTTCGAGGATTACTCCCGTGCTCAGCAGCTCTCCTCCGACACCTACCGCAACCGGGACAAATGGGCCGCGATGGCCTTGACCAACACGGCCTGCAGCGGCGTGTTCGCTTCCGACCGCGCCATCGCGGAATATGGGGACAGCATCTGGCACACCCGTCCCCTGCACGACTGACCGCTGCCGCGGCTTTTCTTCCTCCGTATAAAACCC
>CABQAA010000019.1 GCA_902461995.1 uncultured Oscillospiraceae bacterium
GCTATTCGCATATTCAGTGCCGCCTTGAAACGGGCCGGACCCATCAGATCCGGGTGCATATGGCGTATCTCGGGCATCCCGTGGCGGGAGACACCGTTTACGGCCCTTCCAAACAGCCGGCCGGGCTGCAGGGGCAATGCCTGCACGCGAAAACGATCGGATTTCAGCACCCGATCACCGGCGAATATCTGGAATTCACCAGTCCGCTGCCGCCGTATTTCCAGTCTTTTCTGAAATCCCTGCAAACTGATTGAAATCCGGGCCTTTCGGCCCGGATTTTATTTATTGTCAGATCGACAGCATATTTTCCATCTGGACATTGTAAATTTTGTCGAACTTGTTAGACTGGAAATGTAAGGGAGAGGGGGACATGGCTGATGCGGAGGTGGTTGCCGTTGCTGTGCGGTTTGCTGATGCTTTTAATGGCGGGATGCCGAATAAGAGGAACCCAGGGGGACATATCCGTTTCGCCGCCTGTACACGATGAAACGGTCATTGCCCGGTATGCCGACCTGAACCATGACGGGATATCGGAAAAAATACGGATCGATCCGTCGAAGACGGAGAACGTTACGGATCAGACCGTCTGTGTGTTTGGCGAGGACGAGCGACGGGAGCCGGTGCTGTTGTGGAGCGAAAACGCCACGACGTCGTTGGACGGGCGGGGCGGGGTCTATCTGGTGGTGCTGGAGGATCAGGCGTATTTGATGACGCTCAAGTCGCCGCGAAACCGGGAGGCCGCCGCAGATGCGTTTGAAGTTTTTTATTTGGCAGGATCGGGCGAAAAAATTATGGTGGATACAGCTTCGTATCCGAATGGTCAGGCGGCTTCCGACCTGGAAGGATATACCGCCTATGCGGATAAAGTCAACCGGTATTTGTCCAGGAGCCTCGTGTTGATGGATACCCGTTCCGGCCGTATCAACACCGAACGGGTGGATTTACTGTAAAACCCTCGGAGTGCAAAAGAAGACGGATATTCGTCTACTACACACTAAGAAAAACCGGCGGCACAGTTCTCATCGACTGTGTCGCCGGTTTTTGGCGTGATTTTCAGAGAAAGGAATCCCTTTTCGACGGATTTGCTTCCGGCATTGATCAAAGCCCACCAATTGGGAAGAAAAGTCGATCAGGGCCTTATGGTTCCCGTACAAAGTGATATAAACGGTTTGGTCGCGTTCGTCTCTCTTTTGTTTGGCATACCGCACATCCTTCCAGTACACCGTTTTATGAAAGATGAATAGACTGGAGCGGGCGATTTTTTGATCCGTGATCATGCATTTCCAGGAGAACAGATAGAGCGCCAGCAAGCCGCACAGGAGGTCGAGTCCGCCGAATAAAACAGCCAGATCGATCCTGCCGCTCAGGATGAGCAAAACGGTTATCCCGGACAAAAGAAGAGTGGCCGCCAAAAAGATCCATAGATATAAGCGGGACCATCGCATCACAAATCCGTCTTTGCAGGCGGATGACTTCCGGTTCCTGGCGTCGGCACTGACCGCATTCATAAGTTCATCCAGTATACGCCCAAACGTCATACCCCACCCCCCCTGTCTTATTCTATCAGTTATTTCATACAAAGGCAAGGCGGATGATATCGGAATTCAGGATGGCATCTGCGTGCATGGCTGTGATTAAACCGGTATAATCTGCCAATACTACGCATAGACTTTTTTTGAAAGGCGGGAAACACATGGATTTCGCGATCAAGCGCGTCCTGTTAAAACCGGAAGTGCGGCCGGACGATACCCGGGAGGCTATCCGGGAGGTTTGCCGGCAGCTGGAAAATGTACAGGCACGTTTTGAAATGGAAAACGACAATGACCTGATTGAGGCTTGTATTTACGAAATGGAATCTCTGAGGGCCCGCTACCGGTATCTGCTGCGGCAGGCGAAAGCACAGGCATATGCGGGCGGAACGCCCGTGCAGGAACAAAACGGATAGATGGAGGAAACGGACATGAGTCTGGGATTGAGCATTGCGGTCGGTGCCGTGGGAATAGCTTTGGTGGTGGTGGTCGCGGTTGCGCTGATCCGCTCAAAACGGCCGGTGAGGGGGTTGATCGGCAGCGGCGCGCAGGGACTTTGCGCCTTGGCGGCCGTCAACGTGGTCGGCGCCTTCACAGGGGTTTCCCTTGGGCTCAATCTTCTGTCCGGACTTAGCTGTCTGGTTTTGGGTGTGCCGGGAGTGGTGGCCCTTTTGGTGCTCAAGCTGATCTTTTCCACCTGAATCGAAATGAGGAATCCCCCATCCGGTGATCACCGGATGGGGGATTTTTACTGTCCGCAGAGCTCCTATGCTGTACTGCGGCCATGTTTTCGATGACAAGGTGCTCCGTCCCGTCTTCGGCCGTATCATCGGTACGGCCATTCGTCAAGCGGCGAAAAAAATGGTTCTACCCGGACAAGTCCCTTCATATCTATTAGACGAGGTGAGGACAGGCATATGGACAGCTTTGAAAGAGCGGCCGGCTATTTGCCTGCCAGCCTGCGGGAAATCCTCCGCGGAATTCCCGCATCCCTTCGAAATGAAACGCAGGAGATCCGCCTGCGGGCGAACGCGCCGCTGCTGCTTTCTACTCCGTCAGGGGAATGGGCTGTGACGGCGGCGGGCAGGGTGACGGAGCAGGCGGAACAGGACGGCCGTATCTGCACGAGACAGGAGCTGGAGGAGACCTTTGAGGCCCTTTGCGAATATTCGGTCCATGCTCATCAGCAGGAACTGCGGCAGGGGTATATCAGCACCCGGAGCGGCTGCCGCGCCGGAGTGGCCGGCAGTGCGGTGGTGGAAAACGGAGACGTCGTCTCGATGCGGGGAATCACCTCCCTGTGCATCCGGGTGGCGCGTCCCCATCCCGGATGCGCTGCCGCGCTGGCCCGGGCTCTGACCGACGGCCGGGGACCGGTACATAGTGCGCTTCTCTGCGGAGAACCATCCAGCGGGAAAAGCAGCCTGCTGCGGGACCTGGCGAGGCAGCTTTCCCTGGGACTCACGGGACGGCGGTATCGCGTCTCGGTCATCGATGAGCGCGGTGAACTCTCGGGTGTGCCCGAAGCGCCCGGACAGGCTTCCCTGCGGGGGTGCGATGTTTTGCTGTATTGCCCGAAACCCGCGGGAATCGGACAAGCGGTGCGGTGTCTGGCCCCCGATGTGCTACTCTTCGACGAACTCGGGAGCGAGGACGAAGTGGACGCCGTAACGGCGGGACTGTTCGCCGGGGTGTCCTCCATTGCGTCGGCGCACTGCCGGGACGGAGAGTCCCTTCTGCGGAGAAAAGCGGTCCGGCGGGCGCTCGAGGGCGGCGCGTTTGACTATATTGTGATGCTCGCCGGACGGGGACGGCCAGGCGAGGTGGCCGGTATCTTTGAAACGGAGGCATGGCTGCATGAAAACGGCGGGATTGCTCCTCATCGTAGTGACAGGGTTGCTGCTCGGCCTGATGGCGGCGGGTGGACTCCGGCGGCGGGTCGTGATGCTCGACCAGTTGTCCCGCTTTATGACGCGGCTGGCGGATCAGATCCGCTATACCGCAGCGCCGGTGGAGGAATTGCTCGCGGCGGCTGAAAACAGCGGAGAATTTGGGGAACTGCCGCTGCTCGGCCGGGTCTGTTCCCGGATCCGAAACGGGGAGCGGGTGCTCGACGCGTGGGAAACCGCCGTGGAAGAGGAGGGGCGGGAGTCCGGGCTGACCCGGGCCGACCGGGACCTCCTGCGTGGATTTGGAAGCCAGCTCGGCAAGACCGACGTCGAGGGGCAGATCGCCAATTGCCGGCAGTATGGGGAACGGCTGGAACAGCGCCTGACCGAGGCGAGGGAAGCCTCGGCGGCCAAAGGGCGGCTGTATATGACGCTGGGATTCGCCGGCGGCATGGCTCTGGCTCTGCTGCTGCTTTGACAGCAGCGGGCGGACAGGCTGACAGAGAAAGGATGGTTTTTCGGCATGGACGTGGATTTGATTTTTAAAATCGCCGCGATCGGCATCATCGTCGCGGTGCTCAACCAGGTGCTCATCCGATCCGGCAGAGAGGAACAGGCGATGCTGACCACTTTGGCGGGACTCATCGTCGTGCTGACGATGGTGGTTACCGAGATCAGCGATCTGTTCCGCATGGTCAAGTCGGTCTTTGGGTTGTGATGCCATGGATATGGGCGTTATTGCAGCCATTGTGGTTCTCGCGGCTTTTCTGGCGGTCATCCTGCGGCAGCAGCGTCCCGAACAAGCGATGGCGGTCGCGCTCATCGCGGGGATCGGGGTTCTCGCGCTGGTCATCGTCCGGGTCACGCCGGTAATCGATAGTCTCCAGGAGCTGCTGGGTGCCGCCAACATGCCGAGCGAATACGGGCAGATCCTGTTCAAAGCTCTGGGAATCTGTCTGATTACCCAGCTGGCTTCCGACGCCTGCAAGGATGCGGGAGAGGCGGCTCTGGCCGCCAAAGCCGACCTTGCGGGTAAAGTAACCCTCCTGGTACTGGCTCTGCCGCTGTTCCAGAAAATTGGGGAGCTCGCGGTGTCACTGATCGGCGGACAGGGGGCGGGCGGATGAAAAAAGCGATGAAAATCCTCTTGGTCTGCCTACTGCTGACGGTGGGATTGAGCTTCACAGCCGGCGCCGAGACCATCGAGGAGCTCTATAACGAACAGCTCGAGGCGAGCGGCGGGGAAGAGCTGCTGAGGGATCTGCCCGCCGAGACGAGAGAACTTTTGGACAAGCTGGGCATCGATAGCCTGGAGATGGATTCCCTCTCTTCGATGACACCCCAGTCGGTCTGGAGCCAGATGCTCGCCCTGTTCTCGTCTCAGGCGGGATCTCCCATCCGGGCCTGCGGGGTGATTCTCGGCATCATTCTGCTGTGCGCGTGGATGGACGGACTCAAGGAGACGGTCCGGAACAGTTCGTCGGAGGTGTTCGGCGTCATCTGTGCTCTCGCCGCCTGCGGAACCGTCATCGTGCCAATCGTCTCCTGCATCCGGAACGTATCCGAGGCAGCGGGAAGCGCGTCGATCTTCATGACGAGCTACGTCCCCGTTTACGCGGGGGTGCTGCTGACCTCCGGGCAGGCGGCGACGGCGGTGTCCTACCAGTCGGTGGTATTGTTCGCAGCGGAGCTGATCTCGCTGTTGGCCACGCAGGTGGTGGTGCCCCTCATGACCATCTCCCTGGCTCTGGGCGTGACCGGGTCCGTCAGTCCCGGCATGAAGCTGGACGCGGCCGGGACGCTTCTAAGCAAGGCGGCCACCTGGCTGCTGGGGCTCAGCTGCACCCTGTTTGTGGGCCTGCTGTCCCTGCAGAGCCTCGCGGGGGCCGCGGTGGATACCCTGGGCGGCCGGGCGGTGAAATTTACCCTGTCGAGCTTCGTACCGGTGGTGGGCAATTCACTGGGGGAAGCCTTCTCGACCATCAAAAGCTGCCTGCATCTGCTCAAATCCACCCTCGGCGGTTTCGGGATCCTCGCGACAGCCCTGATCGTGCTTCCGCCGCTGCTCGAATGCGTCGCGTGGACGCTGGGGCTGAGTTTGTGCGTCATGGCGTCCGAGATGTTCGGCCTCACCACCTTGACGACGCTGCTCAAGGCCGCGCAGTCGGTCGTGAAAACCCTCATCGGCGTTCTGGCATCCTGCGCGATGTTCTTGATTGTGTCCACCGCGATTGTCACCATGTCGATGCCGGCCGGCTGAACGAACGCCGGATTCTGAGAAAGGAGGGCGAATATGGATGGGATCAAGGGATGGGCGGCGGCGCTGTGCGTCGCAGCGATCGGCTGCGCCCTGATGCAGATGCTCGCCCCCAAGGAGGGCATGGGCAGGATTTTCAAACTGATGCTCGGGGCCTTTTTTCTCTGCTGTATGGTGATGCCCCTGCTCCAGCTGCGCTCGATCAGCGGATTGGACGTCGGCAGCCTGCCCAGCGAGGTGACGAACGAACTGCTTCAGGAAAAGGTGGATGCCCAGCTCCGCCGCCAGGTGGAGACCACGGTCAAACAGCTGGCGGAGAAGGCGCTTGAAAATCGGGGCGTAAAAGCGGAAAAAATTACCGTAACCACGGATACTTCGGAAGACGGCAGCATATATATACAGCAGGTTACGATCTATCTGGACAAACAAAACAAGCCGAAGGCCCTGGCGGTCCGGGAGGTGTTGGAACAGCAACTGGGCGTCAGTGTCGTGCTGGATGCGACGGGTTGAAAGGATGAGAAGCGTTATGGATGAAAAACTGGCGACGGGAACCGCGCCGCCGAAAAAGAAATGGACGGACTTTTTCAAGGGGAAAACCGGACAGCGAATAATCCTTGTCGCGGGCATTCTCGGTATTGCCCTGATCCTGCTGTCGGAATTCTGGCCGAAACAGAGCAAAACGACGTCGGCCAAAGCGTCGGCGGATGAGTTTGTAGCCAAAACGGAGGAACGTCTGAATACCATCGTAGGCAGCATTCAGGGCGCAGGGCAGTGCAAGGTGATGGTCACGCTGGAAAACGGCGTCGAATATGTCTACGCCAGCCAGCAGAAGGTCAATACCGACCGGACCGAGGACACGGCTTCGGATTCCAATAAAATCTCTCAGCGGGACGGGACGGAGCAGAACATCATCATTGTGGATACGGACAACGGGCGGCAGGGATTGCTGGTGACCGAAATCCAGCCCACGGTGAAAGGTGTGGTGGTGGTCTGTGAAGGGGGTGACCTGCCGCAGGTGCAGCAGCGAATCGTTGAGGCGGTGACCACCGCCCTGAACATATCCTCCAAACGGGTTTGTGTAACCAAATCCTCATAAATTTTACGGGCGAAAGGAATGGATGGGATGAGCGGGATCTTCGGAAAAAAACAGGTGTTGCTGGCAACCCTGATCGTAGCGCTGGGGCTGGCGGTGTATTTAAATTATTACTTTGCGAACAAATCGCCGAGTATTCCCACCGGTGGAGGAACCTCGTCGAGTGATAAGAATTTCGGTGACGCCCAGTATGTCGGCAACCCCTCGACGGTATCGGGGGAGGATACGAGCACGACAGGGGATCCTTCGGACTATTTTGTCCAGGCTCGTCTCAATCGGGAAAACGCTCGTCAGGAGCAGCTGGATATCGTTAAGGATATGATGAACGATGTCAAAGCCACGGACGAAATTAAAAAACAAGCGGCTGAAAAGGTGGAGGCTGTCACCAAAGCCATCGAGCAGGAAAGCAAGATCGAAAGTCTTGTGAAGGCAAAGGGCTTTACAGACTGCGTCGTCTATATCGAGGGCAAAAACTGCCAGATCGTGGTGCGCAGCGAAGGGCTGCAGGTGCAGGATACGGTTCAAATCACCGAGATTGTGACCTCACAGTCGGAAATTCTGGCGCAGAATATCAACATTGTTCCGGTAAAATAAGAAAAAATGGTTGCCCTGGACCGACTTTGTGGTATAATAGGCTTGCTGTATGCGGTGAATCGTTGTCACCGCCCGTGCGGATGATTCCGCATCCAATGCAAAGCCGCCGGCCCGCATGAATGCGGCGGCACTCAGCAGCTTATTCTATCATCTTTCTAGGAGGTCATCGTCATGGATGATAAGGGATACAAACCGTCCGAGGGCAGCTGCATCATTTCAGAAGACGTGATTGCCACCATCGCGAGCACCGCGGCGCTCGAGGTGCAGGGCGTGGCCAGCATGGCCCAGCGCCCCACCGATATCCGGGGCCTCATCAGTTCCTCCGCCGCCAAGTCGGTCAAGGTGGTCAACAATGAAAATGAAACCATCATCGATGTGTTTGTCAATCTGCGCCTGGGCGCGCGGATTCAGGATGTGGCAGGAGACGTGCAGCACGGCGTGAAGGTCGCGGTGCAGTCGATGACCGGCAAACCCGTGACCAAAGTGAATGTGCACGTGGCCGGTATCGTTCTTGAAGAGGAAAAGGCCGAGGCCTGAACGTGTGGCGGCATCATATGGAACCGCGGACCCTCCGCAGCCTTGTGGAGGGTCTTTGCTGTCCCGATGGTGTCGCCTCCTGTCGTGTTTGAGTGAAATTAGACGTTTAAGAAAGGCGTGACGTATATGACGCGGCGGGAAGCCCGAGAATTGGCCTTTATCCTGTTGTTTGAAATGACGTTTACCGATGAACCGGTCCGCACCATTCTGGAAAATGCGACCGAGGCCAGGGAAGTGGAGGGCGACGCTTTTGCGCTGTCTCTCGCCGAAGGAGCGGCGGCTCATCTAGTCCAGGAGGACGAGCTGATCTCGGCCTTTTCCCGAAAATGGAATAAGGACCGGTTGTCCCGCGTGGCGCTGTCCATTATGCGGCTGGCGATCTACGAAATGGAATTTGAAGAGGATATTCCGGTGAGCGTCTCAATCAATGAAGCGGTCGAACTCGCCAAAAAGTACGGCGGCGAGGACGATGCTTCCTTCATCAATGGAGTGCTGGGCGGGGTGGCCCGGCGGGGAGAACCCGCCGGGGAAGAACCGAATCCATAAGAGGGGCGGCGCTCGCAATGGGACTCTATGTCGGTCTGGATACCAGCAATTACACCACCTCCGCTGCGGCATACGATGCCGGGGCGGGGGTGATGTGGCAAGTAAAGCAGCCGCTGCCTGTGCGGGACGGGGAACTGGGTCTGCGCCAAAGCGATGCGGTGTTTTTTCATACCAGGCAGCTGCCCGAAGTGCTCGAGCGGCTGCGGGAGGATCTCGGCGGCCGGCCGATGCTGCTCGACGGGGTGGCGGCCTCCGATCGTCCTCGGCAGGCGGAGGGGTCCTATATGCCCTGCTTCCTGGCGGGAACCGGGACTGCCCGAGCGCTTGCGGCTGTGACCGGGGCGCCGCTTTATCGCTTTTCTCATCAGCAGGGTCATGTGGCCGCCGCGCTCTATGGGGCGGACAAAACGGCCTGGATGGACCGGCGCTTTCTGGCCTTCCACGTCTCGGGAGGTACAACCGATGCCCTGCTCGTCGAACCGGACGACGCCTGCGTGTTTCACTGTGAAACCGTGGCGACATCCCTCGATCTCAAGGCCGGACAGCTCATCGACCGGGTAGGCCGGATGCTGGGGTTGCCGTTCCCGGCGGGGCCGGCCCTGGAGCAGCTCGCTCTCGGGGGAACGGGGCATTACCAGCCCCGTCCATCGCTGGAGGAGGGCAGCTGCCATCTGTCCGGGGTCGAAAACCAGTGCCGCGACCGGATAGCCCGGGGAGAACCGCCCGAAGAGGTGGCCCGGTTTTGCCTTTTCAGCATCCTTGCCGCGCTTGACGGGATGACGGCGGCGATGCTTCGCCGTTTTGGGGATTTGCCGCTTCTCTACGCGGGCGGCGTGATGGCCAATACTCTCATCCGCCGCGAACTCGAGAAGGCGTACGGCGCTTCCTTTGCACCGCCAGCCTATTCGGCCGACAACGCCGCGGGGATCGCTCTTCTCGCTGCGGTCCGTTCGGGGCGAAAAGGATAAATATACCGTTTTAACGCGGAAACAGAACGATGCCAGGGAGGCGGCTATGCAGGAAATCCGGGAATCCCAACCGACGCGGGTCATCTCCGTCAGCCAGCTCAATCGATACGTGAAATCCCTTCTCGAAGGGGATCCGCATCTGATGGGTGTGTATATCAGCGGGGAGATCAGCAATTTCACCAACCATATCCGGTCGGGCCATTTTTACCTCACCCTCAAGGATGAGGGCGCGGTGGTCAAGGCCGTCATGTTCCGCGCGTTTGCCGCAAAAGTGCCCTTTACCCCTGAAAACGGGATGAAAGTGATCGTAAAAGCGCGGGTGTCCTTGTATGATAAGGACGGTGCCTACCAAATCTATATAGAGGAGATGCAGCCGGACGGCGTGGGAGCGCTCCAGGTGGCGTATGAGCAGCTCAAGGCCAAACTCGCCGCCGAGGGCCTGTTCGACGAACGGCGCAAACGGCCGCTTCCCCCGTATCCGGCTCTGGTGGGGGTCATCACCTCTCCAACAGGAGCGGCGGTCCGCGACATCCTCAACATTCTGGGGCGGCGGTATCCGCAGGCGGCCGTCCTCTTTGCCCCGGTGCTCGTGCAGGGGGAGGGCGCGCCCTCCCAGCTTGTGGATGCGCTCGGCCGTTTTGCAGCCCTGAAGCGCAGCGGATCCCGCTACGCTCCCGATGTGCTCATCATCGGTCGGGGCGGCGGTTCCATCGAGGAACTGTGGGCGTTCAACGATGAGCGGGTGGCCCGCGCGGTTGCCGCGTCGCCCATCCCCGTCATCTCGGCGGTGGGACATGAAACCGACTTCACCATCTGCGATTTTGCCGCCGATCTGCGTGCGCCCACTCCGTCCGCGGCCGCGGAGCTTGCCGTTCCCGATACGCGGCAGCTTCTCAGCCGCCTGGCCCAGCTGCAAGCGCGCCTGGTGCGGGGAGCGGATACGCGGGTGCGGCAGGAAAGCCGGCGGCTCGATAATCTGGCCGGACGCCGCTGCCTGAAAACTCCG
This sequence comes from uncultured Oscillospiraceae bacterium, assembly GCA_902461995.1. Taxonomy (GTDB): domain Bacteria; phylum Bacillota; class Clostridia; order Oscillospirales; family Acutalibacteraceae; genus UMGS1623. Next base: position 10,420 of record CABQAA010000019.1, read on the forward strand.
TTGTTCTACGTCGAAGAGCGGAGCATGCGGCTCGACTATGCGTCCAGAGCATTTGCGCGGGCGGCGGGGCTTTGCATTGCCAAAGCCGAGCGGCGTCTGGCCGGCGCGGCCGGCAAACTGGATGCGCTCAGCCCCCTCAAGGTGATCAACCGCGGCTACGCTATTCCGGTCGGGCCAGGGGGAGCGGTGCTCCGCTCGGCGAAAGCCGTGAAACCGGGCGATCCCGTCACCCTCCGTTTGGCCGACGGTCGGGTGGACTGTGAAGTGAAAACGGTCGTTCCGGGTTCGGAACGATGACCGGCCCCGCCCCCGTCCGTTTTGGATGGTAAGGGAGCGGTGCCAAGAAAGGAAGATCCGACATATGGCGGAAAAGCAGTCGTTTGAAGAGGCGATGACCAGGCTCGAGCAGATCGTGGGTCTGCTGGAAAACGGAGGCTGTCCCCTGGACGAGTCCCTGAAACTGTTTGAAGAGGGGACCCGTTTGACGGCCTTCTGTACCAAAGCGCTCAAGGAAGCGGAGCAGAAGATCGTTAAGCTGACCGCCGTTGAACAGGCGGAAGGCTTGCGGACCGAAGCCGCCGTTTTGGCGGAGGACGAACAGGCGGAAGGACGGGACGAGCTTTGAGTGAACTCTATACCCCGGTATTGGACGCCCATCGCCGGGCGGTGGAAGACGCGCTGCCCGGTTATCTGCCGGCGGGGGATTTCCCGCAGGCGACCGTCATGAAGGCCATGCAGTACGCCTGCTCCGCGGGAGGCAAACGCCTGCGTCCGGTGCTGACGCTCGAATTCTGCCGTCTTTGCTGCGGGGATATCCAAAGGGCCATGCCTTTTGCCGCGGCGGTGGAGATGATCCATTCCTATTCGCTCGTTCATGACGACATGCCCTGCATGGACAACAGCCCTCTGCGCCGCGGCAAACCGTCGGTTCACGCGGCGTTCGGAGAGGATATGGCGCTTTTGGCAGGGGACGGACTGCTCAACCTGGCGTTCGAAACCATGCTGGATCCGGCCAACCGGATGGGTATCCCGGCCGAGCGGGTGCTGACCGCCGCGCTGTCCTTGGCGAAAGGCGCGGGGATTTACGGGATGGTCGGCGGCCAGGTGATCGACTTGGAAAGCGAGGGCCGCGTTCTCGATCTCGACCTGCTCCGCGTCCTGCAGGAGGGCAAGACCGCCGCGCTGATCGCGGCGGCCTGCGAAATGGGCTGTGTGGTCGGCGGCGGCGGAGCCAAACAGGTGGAAGCCGCTCAGCGGTTCGGAATTCATATCGGTTTGTGTTTTCAGATGATTGATGATATACTGGACGTGACCGCGACCTCCGAAGAGTTGGGAAAGCCGGTCGGCAGCGATGCGGCAAATGAAAAAACGACGTATGTGTCCCTGCTGGGGATCGATGAGGTCCGCCGTCTGGCGCAGGAGCATACGCAGGCGGCCTTGGTTGCTTTGAAACCGTTTAAAAAGGATACCGAAAACTTGCGCTTGCTGGCCGAACGACTGCTGGCTCGCTCGCAGTAATGCCGGCAGACCGAAAGGCGTGAAATTATGGGACTTATCCGTGAGTTTTTTGCCAACCGGGTGCTGTTCGCCGCCGTCCTGGCGTGGTTGTGCGCACAGGTGCTTAAGGTGATCATCACTGCCTGTTTGACTAAAAAATTGAATCCGGAACGTCTGTGGGGGGCCGGCGGCATGCCGAGCGCCCATTCGGCTATGGTCTGTGGCCTGACGATTTCGATTGCCCGGTTTTACGGGGTTTCCGATCCCCTCTTCGCCTTGTCGGTGATGTTCGCGTTTGTCACGATGTACGACGCGATGGGGGTGCGCCGGGAGGCGGGAGAACACGCCCGTCTGCTCAATAAATACTTAAATCAGATTGAAACGGAAAATGCCGATGTAAATGGTGACGGGATTCCGGATAAAGAGGTCACCGAAATCGATTTAAAAGAGTTCATCGGGCATACGCCCCTGGAGGTTTTGGGCGGTGTGCTGCTGGGGATCTTGATCGGGATGATCGTTCCGGCCTGAGTGAGGCCCCCGGCGACTGCAACGAAACGAGGCTTCGCCTATGAAAATATCTCTTGACCAAATTCATTCCCCCGAGGATATACGGAGCATGACACAGCCCGAGCTGGATGCTCTGTGTGCCGAGCTGCGGAAAACCCTGGTGCAGACGGTTTCCAAAACGGGCGGGCATCTGTCGTCCAACCTCGGTGTCGTGGAACTGACCGTCGCGCTGCACAAAATGCTCGATACGCCCCGTGACCGGATCGTCTGGGATGTGGGTCACCAATGCTACGTACACAAATTGCTGACAGGCCGCTGCGGCCGTTTCGACACCCTCCGGCAGACCGGGGGGCTTTCGGGGTTCCCCAAACCGGAGGAAAGCGAATACGACACGTTTATCGCGGGTCACAGCAGCACCGCCGTCTCGGCGGCGAACGGGATGGCCAAGGCGAAAACCCTGTCGGGAGACGGGGGCTACGTGGTGGCCGTTCTGGGGGACGGCGCCCTGACGGGTGGTCTGGCCTATGAGGGCCTCAGCAATGCGGGAAGGAGCAGCGATCGCCTGATTGTCGTCTTGAACGACAACCGGATGTCCATCAATAAAAATGTCGGGTTTGTTGCGCGCCATCTGGCTACGCTGCGTTCCCGTCCTCGGTATGTGCGGTTTAAAATGGGGGTCAGCAATTTAATCGCCCGCATTCCGCTCATCGGCAAACCCATTCAGCGGCTGTTCGTCTGGGTCAAATCCCGTCTCAAAAACGCGCTGTATCACAGCAGCACCCTGTTTGAGGAAATGGGGTTCTATTATCTGGGTCCTGTCGATGGCCACAACCTCCATGATTTGACGGCGGCTATCCAGACGGCCAAAAACCTCAGCCGTCCCGTCCTTTTGCATGTGGAGACCGTCAAGGGAAAGGGGTACAGCTTCGCTGTACAGAATCCGGATACCTATCATGGCGTCACGGGTTTCGATATCGAAACCGGCAAGACACCGCCCTCCTCCAAATCCTTTTCGTCTGCGATGGGGGACAGCCTTTCCCGTCTGGCGCAGGAGGACCTGCGGATCTGTGCCATCACCGCCGCCATGAAGAGCGGCACCTGCCTGACGAAATTCGCCGAGCGGTATCCGGTCCGCTTCTTTGATGTGGGAATTGCGGAGGAGCACGCCGTCACGTTTGCATCGGGGCTGGCCACCGGGGGCATGCTGCCGGTTTTCGCCGTGTATTCCACCTTTTTGCAGCGGTGTTACGATCAGATTCTCAACGATACTGCGATCATGAACAACCACATCGTCCTGGCGGTGGACCGGGCCGGTATCGTTCCGGACGACGGCGAAACCCACCAGGGTGTGTTCGATGTGCCTTTCCTGACCACGATTCCCCA
>CABQAA010000020.1 GCA_902461995.1 uncultured Oscillospiraceae bacterium
ATCCCTCGGTATAGGGAAAGGCCACGGTGTACGCCTCTTCAAAAGGCGTCTCGCCGTCCAAGGTCAAAATCCGGTTGGTGGGCAGGCCCTTGACCCCATCCTGCCGGTAACGGAAATGCAGCTCGTAATACCCGTCCTCCGGAACGTCGATCGTCCATTCGATCCACTGACCCGGTTCCGACCAATTCTGTCCGATCACGTTCATCCGGATCTTGGAAACATGATATGGTGAGGTGTTCGGACTGGTCCGGTCACTGGCGGGCCCCAAGGTCCTGGCCGACTTGAGAGAGGCTTCCTCCGCCTCGTATGTGTGTATGTAGCTGCCGGCCTCCGGCTGTCCGTGCTGCGCGATATAATCTGCATAGGAGGGACGCGTCTCGGGCGGAACCAAGGTGCATCCGCCAAAGGCAAACGCCGCCTGCAGGGCGGTGAAGCGCAGGGTATGCGTTCCTTCCGACAGATACAGCCGGTACGCGTACCGGTATCGGCCGTCGCGGTTTTTCAGCCGGGTGGTGAGCCACATCGGGCTTTCCACCTGGCGGGGACTGTACTGACTGCCGGTGACGGCGTCGGTTTGAATGGCGGTTTCATTTTTCCACGCCCGTTCCAGGGTAAGGCCCGCCGTCTCGCTGAAGGGAAAGGATCCATCGATTTCGAGTCCCAATTCCACGTCCCGGCTATTCCCCGGTATGGCGTAATAGAGGAATTCCAGCTCAAATACTCCCGCCTGTTCGACGGTCACCTCTGTTTCGAAACTCTCCCCTTCCCCCTCCAGCTTCAGCGCGTTTTTTCCTTCGTATACCTCTGGGACGGCGGCTTCCCCGCCGATGGTAAAGTGGTCGGGAGGCAGCGTGACGGAACCGGCCGCCGCAAAATCGGAGATGCTCTCCAGATAGGCGGCGTAGGTGTTGTCCCGGTCCATCAGGCTCTCGGAAAACCGATCGGAAACCGTGGGAGCCGTTTCGTCTGCCAAAGCTGCAGCCGGCATGATACCGAGCAGCAGCGAGAGACAGCCGAAGATAGCCGCCAGCTTCTTGCCCTTCATCGGCTGTCCTCTCCTTCCAACGGCAAAATCTCCAGCTCCACCGGCCGGGCTTCCAAACCTCCGGCCCGGGCTGTGAGCATAACCCGGCCGGGCACCGTTTCCGCCCGGACCCAAACCGCCGCACAGCCGCCCGGAAGCGGCTGCACTTCCGGGCCGATCAGCCGGGCCGGACCCGAAAGGGAGAGTTCCAGCACCTCCCGGTTGAACGGCAGGAGATGCCCGTTCTGGTCCTCGAGACGGAAAACCACCCGCGTGGTATCCGAACCGTCGGCGAACAGGCAGGCATCATCCGCCTGTGCCGTCAGGCGCTCGGTGTGGGGCGAGGGGGTGAAGTCCTGTGTCTCGGCCAGGCTTCCGTTCCAATAGGCCTCGATCCGCAGGCCCTTCCAATGTTCACCCCAGAGAAATTCGAGTCCATGGTCCGCGACAATGGGCGGGTGGTCCAGCCCCGGATACAGATCCGTGCGGGGATAATAGGTCCCCAGCTTCTGATCGCCGGAATAAATCGTCACATAATCATAATTCGTATAGACGGTCAGGGGCGATACCCCTCCTCCGCTGCGCTCTCCGATGCAGGCGACCGTGGCCGCCTGCAGCACGCCTTTTTTCTCGGGCGGCATCTGGCTCATATAGAAATAGGCCGCATATTTGGGAAGACGAAAAGCGTCCATGATGCCATGATAAGCCATTTTATCCCCGCTGCCGAACTGGCTGTGGGTATTGTAATCGAAAGCACACCAGGCCACGGCGCCGCAGCTGTTCTCCTGCCGGGCGGCCATATCGTGCACGGCGGCATGGCGCCGTGCGTGTTCGATGAGCCGCTCTTCCTGGTCGAACCGTTTGGTGGGATACATATGGCCGCAGAACTCGGTGACGAGATACGGGACATCGTGATCGAGCCCCGTCACCTCTTTCTGATCCCGCAGAATGGTGTTGGCGCCGCTGTAGACAAAATCGTTGCCCGTGTAGACGTCTTCGAGAAATTCGCTGTGGTCGATGGCCCGTACTCCGCCTGTCTGGCGGACCGGATCCAGCTCGTGAGCTATGCGGTTGGTGCGGACATAAAAGTCGTGGAAATCCTGGGATTCGTTGATCCGAACCCCCCACATGACGATCGCGGGATGGTTCCAGTCCCGCTGGATCATTTCCCGCAAGCTGTCTTCCGCCGCCTTCTTCCACGCCTCATCCCCCACATGCTGCCAGCCCGGCAGCTCCTCGAACACCATCAGCCCGATCTCGTCACATCGGTCGAGAAAATGCGGAGACTGGGGATAATGAGAGGTGCGCACCAAATGGATGCCCAGCTCCTCTTTGAGGATATCGGCATCCTTTTTCTGCATCCTCTCCGGCATGGCGTATCCCACATACGGATAAGCCTGATGGCGGTTGAGTCCTCGAATTTTCACCGGACGTCCATTGAGGAAGAAGCCTTTTTCGGTAAAGCGGGCATCCCGGAAACCGGTTTGAACGGTAAAGCGGTCGGTACAGCCTCCGGCTTCCAGTAAGACCGAGGCCTGATACCGTTTCGGCCGATCGAGCTCCCACAGCTCCGGTCTGCAGGACAGGGAGAGTTCCAGTTCGCTCATAGCGGTTTCCCCGTCCGCCGACAGGGAAACGGCCCCTTCCCCACAGGCCACGACTGTCTCACTGTCGGCAATTTCCACCCGCACGTGTGCGGTTTCCTTCCGCCCGAGCGTATTTTTCAGAAAAACCCGGGCCCGGATCCGGGGCGAATCGCTGAGCAGTTCTTCAGCCAGAATCTGCGCATTCTCGATATATACCGGCTCCGTCACCAGCAGGGTGACGTCCCGATAGATACCGCCGTAGGTCAAATAATCGAGCTGTCCCCCGAAAGGCGGGACCCCGGGCAGTTCCCGGGAATCCACCTTGACCGCCAGAACGTTGTCCTCACCGAAACGGAGCGCTTCGGTGATATCCGCCTCGAAGGGGGTATAGCCTCCCATGTGAGAAGCCACAGGGAGGCCGTTAAGTCTGACTTCGGCGGCCGCCATCACGCCTTCGAATCGAATCCGCACCCGGCGGCCGTGCCAGGCGGGATCCGGCACAAGATGCTTCCGATAGACCGATACGAATTGATTGACAGTCTCGTCAAACCCGTTAAAGGGCAAGGCGCGGTTGATATGGGGCAGATGCACCGTTTCAAAGGCCGCTTCCTCCGCCTCTTTTTTCATCCAAGAGGGATCAAAAGCCGGCCGAAACAGCCAGTCCCGGTTCCCATTCCGCACGATTCTGCTCATACCGAAACCATTTCCTTTCTCCGCACCCGACCATCGGGCCGCGTTCCGTCAAATAGCCAGCGTATTGGGGGCACTGCATTCCCGATAAATCTCGTCGAGATCCACCGGCCGGCCGTCGTCCATCCGGGACCGTTCTGCCGCAAAAGCCATAATATGGCTCTGTACCGATTTGTCGATGGATGTTAGCGCCGTGTTGGCGGATCCCACCCCTTCGACCATATGGAACAGATCCCGCAGCAGACGGTTTTCTCCGCCGCCGTGTCCCGAGAGGTCGGTAGTCAGCTTGGTGACGTCAATCACCTCTTCCGCTTCCCCAAAACGCCTGACCGTGATAACATTCCGTTCCATATCTCCGCTGATTTCGCCGAGGGTGCCCATGATTTTGATTTCCCTCGTCACTTCAGCTGTGAATCCGCACATGGTCAGAGAGGCTGTCACGCCGTCCATGAACTCCATATTGACCACCTGATGATCCACCACGTTGTTGTTGCAACGATAGACACAGCGGCCATAGGGTCCGGTTTTCAGCGCTTCCATCAGCTTTTCCCGTTCCGGTTCCAGCACCACGGCGTTGACCGGCCATCCTCCATGCAGCTGTTCCAGGCCCTGTTTGCCGGTCAAATAGATCTTCAGCGCGTCGTAGGGGCAGCTGTCCTGTATGGCACAGCCATCGGTGCAGCGCATCGCACTGCCCTCCGGAGCATTTTCCTCCATAAAAGTCATCAGGCTTCCGAAAGACGATACCCGCCGGCAGTCCTGTCCCATCAGCCAAAGGATGATGTCCAGATCGTGGCAGCATTTGGCGAGAATCATGGGCGAGGTTTCGTCCGAATTGTTCCAGAGCCCCCGCACGAAGCTGTGGGCAAAATGCCAATACCCGACATTCTCGAACTGGTGCAGCGAGATCACCTGGCCGATCCGGCCGCCGGTGATGAGCTCCTTGATCTTCTGATAAAAAGGCGTATAGCGCAGCACGTGGCAGACAAGCACGGCACGGCCCAGCCGTTTGGCCTCATTGGCGATGGCGACACAGTGCTCCGGCCGGTTGGACACCGGTTTTTCCAGCAGAATGTCGTAGCCCAGCCGCAGCGCGTTCATGGCGTGATCGTAGTGCTGCTGGTCCTGCGTGCAGATAAAGACCACATCCGCCATGCGGGGTTTCTCGTAAAACTCCTCCGCCGTCCGATAGCACTGATCGGGGGACAAATGATAGTCCCGTGCAAAGCGGATGAGGCGTTCTTCGATCGGTTCCGCTGCAGCCACGATCTCCACATTGTCAAAATCCTTCAGGTAAGGCGCATAGGCAAACATGCCCCGGCCGCCGCAGCCCAAAACGGCGATCCGTATCTTTTTTTCCACTTGCAAGATCCCCTTTGTATTTGGTAAAGGACAGAAAAAGCCCCGTCTCTTTTATTCAGGCTATACGTGTTACATAAAAGAGTCGGGGCCTTCTCCGATATAAAAGCCGGGTCGAATTACACGCGGCGCTTTCTGGCACAGACCACCGCGCCGGCGGCTCCGGCGCACAGGACCGCGCCGATAAATAACGGCAGGGAGGATGCGCCGGTTTCCGGGCTGCCGCCAGACTGCTCTTCAGGGATGAAGATCACGGGATCCATCAGGATGTGGTTTTCCCAAGATCCAGCGACATCGTCGTTGATCTCCCCGCCGATTTTCGCGCCGTATCCCTCAATGACGATGACATCGCCCTTTTTCAGGTTCAGTTCCAGTTCGGGGAAATCCACCGATACGCCCTGTTTGACGGAGATGAAATCCTTGTCCTTTGGCCAGACTTTCGCGCCGTTTTTATAGATGGCCACCCGGCCTTCCACCGTGCTCAGAGCATTCTCGGTTCCGGCCGAAATGGTCTTGATGTCGCCGGCCCTCAGAACGACCTTCTGCGCTTTGGGAGAGGTGTAGGAGATACCCGCTTTGTCCCAGAAGGGGCCGCCGGTCGCCCACTGGTTGGCGTTCAGGACAACCCCGCCGTCCTCCGGCATCCACACGTAAGGAAGAGACCAGTTGCCGGCAAAGCTGAAGGTCTCTGCATAAGCCGTCATGTTGCTCCAATCCACCGAGTTCGCATTCGTGAAAACGGGTTTCCAAGCACAGTCCGCCAGAACTTTGCCTGCTTCCAGTGATTTCAGCAGTTCCGCACGGGCGCTGACCGTGGTGCCCTTGGGAGCTTCGGGGACGGTGGATTCCGGAGAAACGGTGCTGGATTCACCGGAAACATCGGAACCAGGAGATACAACGGGAGCCTCCGATGTGCTTTCCTTTACCTTGGCGATGGCGGGGTTGATGAAGATATGATTCAGCCAGTCGTTGGGATTGGCATCAGACGTATCGCCGCCGACCTTGCCGCCGAAGCCTTCAAAACGGATGGTGTCGCCCACGGCCAGGGTCAGGGTCATGGGATCGAAGGTCGGGTGATTTTCCGTGGTTACAGAGGCATAGTCCTTATCGGCCGGCCAGATCTTGGTGCCGTTTTTATACACCGTTACATGACCATCCCCGTTTTCACCGTTCAGAGAGTCCTTCCACGCCGCGCCGTCGTAATACCGTCCCGGCTCCATGGCGTCGCAGGTCAGCACATATGTACCCGCCTCCTTGGCGGTGAAGGTCACGGCTGACTTGCTCCACCAGCTCCCATCGCCATACTGGTTTGCCAGGAGCATCACTTTTTCTTCGCCCACGCCTTCCTTTTTGGTGGCAAAAACGGCGGGTTGCGCTTGATCGGTTCCGTTCTGGCTGAAAGAGTACGTATCGGCCTTTGCCAGTTTCATCTTTTCCCAGTCCGTGGTATTGGCGGTCTTGAATTCCGCCACCCACGCGGAGCCTTCCCAAGTAAAGGCCGAAGCATCGTCTTTGCCGGTAGCAGCCGCCTCTTTCAGAGATGTCGCCGCATAAACCGGATTTTCCGTCTCTGGCGCAGTCTCCCCCTGGGCCAGGGCGATACTCGATACACCAAGCATGAGGGTCAGTGCCGAGGCAAGGGACAATCCTGCTGTCAAGGCTTTTTTCATGTTTCCATCCTCCTATTTATGTTCATTGTTGGGCTACATATTCAGTTCGGCCGCTGCCGGATGGGAATCGTTGCCGCAAAAGCCAACCATACCTGCCAAAACAGGAATCCCTCCAGAATCTTTGTTTATATTAAAAGCCGTTTTTAACAATTCTGCCTATAAATTTCACTATATTCCCAGCCACTCGCGATTCGGTCATATTATCTAAAATCTATCTGTTGCTCCAGGAACTCATCTAAACTTCTGCCATCATTCTTTTACGGCAAGAGGACTCTCTATGACAGATTATACACAATTTGCACAAGAACTTTCGTGGCGTTCTGTATTTTTCTGGATTCAGTATAACAAGCTTCTTTCGGATTGTCATCGTACTATTAGGCCAGCTTTTTGTAAAATAAGACTTTTCAGGACTGTGCTTCTCATTGTTTTCCATATTCTAGGAGAAAAAACACCCCACGGATGAAAATCCGTAGGGTGTTCCTATCCAGCCAATCAAGATTTCAACAGCAGCCGGATGCGGTCGTTGATTTGCTCCCTCATGTTTAGAAGGCGATCGGATTCACGCGGATAGCGGCGGAACGTCAACGGCTCGCCGCAGACCTGGTCGATCCAGGCAACCAGGTCTTCCCGCGACGTCATAGACTCCAGGAGTTCAAGGGCACGCAGATCCTGGAGAGCCTCCAGAAACACCAGCTGGCGTATGGACGGAACCGGGCGGCCGTCGGCGCCAGGATACACCAAAAAGGCGTCCCCAGAGGGAAAGGCGTCCTCCGCATCGGTTGTGTGATACGGATCGATCGGATGCCTGGAATACTGGCTATACCAAAAATTGTAGCCCCAATGCAGGAAACCCTCGATGCGGTATTTATAGAGCTGCCAGCCGATAATCCGGGAGCGTGCGGACGGCATAGCCATCATCCGGTTGCTCACTTCATCGACCTGACAGCAGCAGTAATAGGTCCAGAGATGAGGGACGTGATGTTCCAGAAAGGCATCGATGTGATTATTGGACGGAATGGGAATGGGAACGAGTCCTTTTTCGTAAAAGGCATATTCGGACAGCGCATCCATCCGCCGGCATCCCTCCAGCAGCGGGGCGACGATATCCCGGGCGCGGCGATAGCTCTCCTCCATCTCGAGAGTGGGCTCATCGGAAATATGAAAATAACAGCGATCCAGTCGCCCCTCCTTTTCAAGAAACTCCCGCAGAGCGGGCAGAAACTCCCGCAAAAAGGCGACATATTCCGGAGAATCGGCCGCTGTATCCCAGCCAAACACCCGCTTCTCTTCCCCGTTTTCACAGACGACCACTTTGGGGGCGCAGTGCGCTCCCCACTGTGTGAACAGGTGGGATATCTCAAAATAGCGGATGCCCTTTTCCAAAGCGAGGTTCATATATCGTTTTAGACGAGAAAATCCGAACCGATATCCGTCAGCGGTGCGGACGATGTCCACCAGCTGTACTGTCGGACGTTCCAGTCCCACGCCCGTATCCAAGGGCGGGGTAAGGATGGGGGTCAAGAGCATGTTGATCCCGTAGCGGACCGCGTTTTCCAGATAGGTGCCGATGATTGCCCAATGCTCCTCACTGAATATCGGCACGTGATGCAGAACAGCCAGACAGTCGCAGTTGAACCATTCGGTATGGATCAGGGTTTGCTCGGGCAGCCGGGCACCGAGAACTTCCAATTGGAATTCCGCTTCCGCCAGCGAAATATCCGGCCGCCCCGTCTCGGTCAGAATCAAACGAATGGGATACACGCCGGCGGGCTGGTTCTCCCCGACCGTCACCTCCACCCACAAGCTGCGCCACTGGCCGCCAACCAGGCGCATCGTCCCGTCGAAGGGAAAAAGCGGATCGGGATACAGACCGGGTGTGCGGCGCAGATGATGCTCATCGCTCCAGGGATAGACCGGCAGCATGGAGGGGACCAGATCTACCGTATACAGCCGGATGCTGTCCGCCAAAGACGATTCCACCCGGATCTCGGTATCCAGACGGGCCCCATCGTCCGGGCAGCAGGCCCATTGAAAGCTGAAAATCTCTCCTTGCAGGGCGGATCCCTTCTGTCGGAGGGATCCGGCGGGTTCCTCGTCCGCAAAGACTTTTTCCAAGGAACTGAACAATTTTGTTTGGATAATCACTGCTAAAGCGCCTCCGTTCTATCACAAATTCCGATATGGTTTGGGGTCAGTATAGCATATTTTGACTGGGTCGGGGTCAAAAATCGGCCGGATCTTTTGACGTTTGGGACCAAAATCATTCCCTCGTCTGTGTTTTGGCAACCGATGTTATCGCCTCACAGGGCAGGCGATTACCGGGCCATTTCCCGTCAGAAAAGCTTTCCTCTTGACGACGGAACATAAACGTACCATAATAAAAAGAGTCGAAATCGAAAGGATCTTGTCTATGTGGGTAACCCGCCGTATCCGAGAAATCGCCCTGTCTTTGTCCGTGTGTCTGCTGGCCGCTTCAGTCGGCTGCCAATCCACGGAACCCGCCCCGTCCGACAGCGCGAACATCTCGTCTTCCCCCTATTCCTCCATGTTCAGTATTCCCTCGACATCAAGCGAAATCATCACTGAGACGACCACCGTTTCGTCCGTTGATGCGACAACGGCGACGAGCCAATCCACAACCTCAAGCCATATAATATCTTCAAACAAGCCCACATCGTCTAACTCGCCCACACAATCCACCGCCCCGTCCTCTACCACTCCGGAAAAGCCTCCGGTTAAGACGGCGTCCGCCATTCTTGCACAGATGACGCTTGAGGAAAAGGTAGGTCAGGTGTTTATGCCCCGCTGCCCCGCCAAAAACGGCGCGAGCAGCATCCGCCAATACGCGCCAGCCGGTTATGTCCTCTTTGCACGCGATTTTGACGGAAAAACCGCCGCGCAGGTTCGTCAAACTCTCAGCTCCTATCAGCAGGCATCCGCCATTCCGCTGCTTCTTTCCACCGACGAAGAAGGTGGGCGCGTGGTTCGGGTCAGCCGTAACCCCGCGCTGCGGTATACGCCGTTTTTATCTCCACAGGACGTTTATAAGGCAGGCGGTTTTGAGGAGGTTATCCGGGATACGCAGGAAAAATCTCGGCTGCTGCTGAATCTGGGCATCAATGTCAATCTTGCCCCGGTATGCGACGTGTCCACCGATGAGAACGATTATATCTATCCCCGTTCCTTCGGGCAGTCGGCGGCGAATACGGCCATTTATATTTCCAAAGTGGTCTCCACTATGGAGACGGAAGGGATCTCCGGCGCACTCAAACATTTTCCCGGTTACGGCAACAACATCGATACCCACGGCGATATCGCCTATGACAACCGGCCATACAGCCAATTTGCCGAGCAGGATTTTCTACCATTTATCGCCGGAATCGAGCAGGGCGTCCCCAGTATTTTGGTATCGCACAATATCGTCGCCTGTATGGATCCCCATGCGCCTGCGTCTTTGTCCAAGGAGGTGCACCGTGTTCTGCGCGAAACCCTGCACTTTGAAGGCGTCATCATGACCGACGATCTGTCGATGGGTGCCATCAAAAAGTACACCGAAGGCCGTTCTCCGGCCGTGGCGGCGATTCTCGCCGGCAATGATCTGCTGCTGACCTCCGACTGGGAGACGGACTATGCGGCACTGCTGAACGCCGTAAAAAATGGAGAAGTGCCGGTCAGCCGAATCGATGACGCAGTGACACGGATTCTGAACTGGAAAATCGGGAAAGGCATCATCCCCGCCGTATAGCTTGTTTTCGAGCGGCTGTTTGCAAACTTTCATTCTCACAGAAAAAGGGTGATTTCGCTTTGAAATCACCCTTTTAATATGGATTCTTTATCTCATCCTTTGAATCAAGAGGGCCGCTGCGATGTTTCCCTGTGCCGCGCCGCCCATTCCTCAAACTCGGGAATCGGCAGGGGTTTTGAATAGATATAGCCCTGTATCATATCGCAGTTTACCTTCTTTAAAAGGGCGAGCTGTTCCGGTGTCTCGATCCCTTCGGCTACCGACTGGGCGCCGATTTTTCGTGACAGCTCCACAATGGAAGCAATGACCTCTTCCAACTTCGGGTTGGTGATATCCTTGAAGAAACGGCGGTCCAGTTTAATGGCATCGACGGAGAACTCCATGAGCAGGCCCAGCGAGGAGTATCCGGATCCAAAATCATCCAGTGAACAATGAAATCCCAACCGATGGAGTTCCTTGATATGCGCCTTCACGTTTTCGATGCTCGGATCATCAAAAAACGTCGATTCGGTAAGCTCAAATTCCAGAATTCCTGCCGGAATCCGGTATTGCCGCGCGATGTCCGCAAACGGCCGCAAGCAATCGCTCCGCTGAAAATGCTGCCGAGACAGATTGACCGAGATCGGAAACAGCGTATGGCCGTCATCCTCCCAACGCCGCATGGTTTTGCAGACCTCTTCAAAAACATACAAGTCCAGTTCGCAAATGTTGCCGTTCGCTTCAAACAAAGGGATAAAATCGGACGGAAGAATCATACCGTTTTGGGGGTGCTGCCATCGGACCAGCGCTTCTGCGCCGCCTATCCTATTGGTTTTTGTCAAAATCTTCGGCTGCAGATAGACCTGGAAATCCCGATTGGCCAGGGACTTTTCAAACAGACTGTTGAGTGCCTGCTCTTTCTCCAGGCGTCTGGTGATCGCCTTGTCATAAAACTTGCACACGCCGTCTTCTGATCCAAGCCGATCCCGGCAAGCTGTTTTTGCCCGATCCTGAATAATGGTGATCTCCAGAGACGGGTCGTCCACAATATACACACCGGGCTGCAGAATCAGCTGATATGGCACCTCTCTGTGCTGGATGCTCAGCTGAATTTCCCGATGGACTTCCGCTATGATGTCATCAATGATCCGGCCGACCGCCTCGGGATCCGCCTCGGCCAGGCACAGGAAGAAATTGTCGGCATCCGCCCGGGCGGCAAATCCCCTCCCGCTTACCTGAACACACAGGACCCGCATTAGAAACCGCAGAACATCGTTGCCCTGTTCGCTGCCGAACTGTTCATTGATCAGCTTGAAGCTCTTGATGTTCAGCAGTGCGATGGAATAGGTATTGGCTGGAGCCTTGGGCAATACCGTTTCGCACTTCACCTGAAAAGCTGTGTTGTTCATTCCGCCTGTCACCCGATCGACGAAGGCAGCCTTTTCCAAATGTTTGGTATACGACCGCTGACCGATATACAGCACAATTAGGATGCAGGCCATCACGATGACGACACCGATGACAATCAGAAAAGTCTGATTCATATACGCGTCCATTTTCATCGACATGACATTGCCGGGAACCAGTGTCAGCAATATCCAATCATAGCTTTGCAGCGGATGATAGGACAATATCAGATCCGAGCCGTCAACCGCCTTAAAGCGCAATATCCCGGAAATATGCTGCTCCATATTCTCTTTCATGCGGTAAATATTCTGTGCGGTTTCCCCCTGCGGAGCTTTTGCAAAAATACTGTCGAGCTGCATAAAGGGGTTTAAATCAGTGGGCGAGATGATCACCTCGCCGCTGCAGTCAACAATGCAGGTCAGCCCTTCCCCCGAAAAACTGTCCGGTTGGATCAGCACCTGCATGTTCTCTTTGTCGCGTATTCCGCCGAGCACACCGATCACCTCATCGTTACGGTGAAGCGGAATGGAATACAAGAGACTTTGTGCATCCAAAAGAGAAACACCGTTGTTTCCATTTAACGACTCCAGAACTCCCGGCAAAGAGGCAAAATTCTGCGTGACAGGATCGGAGGAATCATGCCAGCCTGCCGTATCCCCCACCAGCAGCGAGGAAAAGCCAAGCGTTTTTGATTTCTGGTTCAACAATTCGGCCAGCGCTTCGGGGTCTTCACTGTTCAATTGCAGAACGCTGTCTCTGACCGACTCCAAATCCCAGATAATCCGGCTCAGCCGGTTGTCGATATCCCTTGCCAGTTGAACCGTCACATCGGAAACATAATGTTTGGTGCGTTCATCCACCTCTTGCTGCAGTCTCACCGTATTCCAAATAACGACGATCGATACACCGATAGCCAACACGGTCAGTACAGCCAACCATATTCTTGACCTTACAGCAAATTTTAGATTCAAGCGGAATCCCTTCCTCTTATCAAGCAAATCTAATATAGTATATTGTACTATATGGCTCGACAAATTTCTACTCCTAATCTGCAAATATACGTCCGCTTCTAACGGTAAAAGCCCTTCCGACCGCTGGGATCGGAAGGGCTTTTGCACTAGGAACCGCTTACTCGGGCAGAATTCCGGACAGGAAGGATTTGGCCTTTTCCACGGATTCGGCGTTCGGAAGGATCACAAAGAGATTGCGGCCCGGCATCGAGTATGTGGGTTTATAAACGCCGGTTCCGTCGGTAGTAAACGTGGTGATCGTCCATGCTTTTTTATCGGCCAGCTGCATTTTTACCAGATCGGATATCTGATCTTCCGGCATATTGGTTTCAAAGCTACCGCTGACGGCATTCATGACGGAACGAAAATTCTTCAGAACAGCCGGGGAGGTACAGGCTTTGATAACAGCCTTTATAACTTCCATTTGATTTTTGGCACGCTGATAGTCCCCTTGAGGAAAACTGTACCGTTCTCTGGCAAATGCCAGCGCCTCCAGCCCGGTCAGACGATTGTAGCCTTTGTGATAGTCCTTGATATTTTTTACAGAAAAATCGTAATCCGAGTAAACGTCCACGCCTCCGAGCGCGTCGATCACCTCAATAAAACCGGTGAAGTTGATCCGCAGATAGTAGGGAATATCGATGGCGTATAGTCGTTCCAAAGCATCGATCGATGCACCGACTCCATAGATTCCGGCATGCGTCAGCTTGTCCTTTTGTCCTTTTGTGACGGCAAATTCCACATAAAAGTCCCGCGGCGTCGCCACCATCCGGATTTCCTTTGTTTTGGTGTTGGCCGATACGAGAATGTTCACATCGCTCCTGGAACGCGCCGCCAGCCCGCCATAGGTATCGATTCCGCTGATATACAGCATGACGGTTTCCGGAATGTCAGCGGGAACTTCGGGTTTGTTCTGGCTCTCCTCTTTCTGCTCAAAAGCAAAGGATTCCAGCTTTCGAAGGCCGTCCCCCGTCCATTCGTAGCCCTCTGTCTCCGCCAACGTATCTTTGTATGCTTCATTCAGAATCAGAGCACCGATTTTCTCGTCGCGCAGGCCGTCCGCCAGGACAAACACATCCGGAAATTCGGTCACGGCAGGAGGACTCCCAAAAAGCGCCTCCAACCGATCCAGAATCGTTTCGGTTTCTTCC
>CABQAA010000021.1 GCA_902461995.1 uncultured Oscillospiraceae bacterium
CATGGCCAGTGTCCGTCCGGTGGAGGGATCCAAAATCACGACCGCCCCCTTCTGGATGCCCGCATAGGCGACTTCTTCCGCAATTTTCTGAATCTCCCTGTCGATGGTCAACGCCACACCGCCCTTGGATTTCGCCAGGGTATCGTTGACGGTCGGCACCTCCCCCTGCAGAGGCTTGCCCGAGCCGTCTACTTTGTAGGTGATGCTCAAACTCCCGGCCGCCGCATTAAGCTGTTCGTCGAAAGCCAGCTCAACCCCCGTGACACCGTGCAGGCCGTCACTTCCGAGATATCCCAGAAGGTGTGGCGCCAGCACGTCTCCGCTGTGCCGGACCGGAACCGTATACACCGACAATCCCGCCGTCAGCGGGAGCGCCCGATCTCCCAGACTGGCTACAACCGGTCTTCCCTCCTGCAGCCGTTCGCTCAGAGACTGCCAGGTTTCCGCATCCAAATATTTGGACAGAATGGCCAGCACCTCCGGATTCGGGGCAATGCTGGCACGCCGCTCGGTTCCGGTGTTGGTCAGTGGATTCAAGCGGCAGTCGTAAATCGTGCCGCGGCTATTGGCGATGGTCAAAGTGAAGCTGGACTGCTGATCGGCCGTCTGAGACAGGCCCCCCGCCGTCAGATCATACACCTTGGCCATCAGACCGCTGAAGGCGAATAACACCGCCGCAAACATCACCAATGAGCGTTTTTTCATATAAAAATCCCCTTTGCACAGCCAAGTGGTTCCATGCAGGTAGTATGGCCCATGTTCCGGAGAAGTAATCGTTTCGAACAAAAGATCCCCATGAAAAAATCCGGACCCCTGAAAAGGGGCCCGGATTCAAAGAATGCCATCATTTGCCGTAGATGCCGATTCCGTATTTCTTACAGATCTTTTTATGCTGATCGAATGTCTTGGAATAGAAATACTGCGGCACGTCGTCGATATACGCGGTCGCGAAGAAATAGCACTTCTGGATATCCGCATCGTCGGACGGCTCCACCACCGCCCGGATGGCCGCCAAGCCCGGATTGTTGATGGGACCGATCGGCAGCCCTTCCCGTTCATACGTATCATAGGCCTTTTTAAACACAGCTCCGCCGCCTTCGCCCGGGACCAGATTTTGGGCGTAAAGGCTGGTGGAATCGCATTCCAGGCGGGGATAGGTTCCGGGATTATCCAAACGGTTCTGCAAAACACGGGAGACCTTGTTCATATTGTCCGTATCCGCCGCTTCCCCCTGAATGATAGAGGCGAGCGTAATCGCCTGATCGATTGTCATGCCCCTGGCCTTGATAGCCGATTTCAGGCTGGTATCCACCCGGTTATTAAAGTTATCAAGAAACTTGCGGATAACGCTTTCCGCAGAACTTCCCGTATAAAATTCATAAGTGTCGGGGAACAAGTAACCCTCCAACGGATAGACCCGGCCGGTATCGGTCGACGGCAGATCCTTGAGGAATTCGTAATCGTATGAGAGGTTGTTTGCCGCCGTGAAGAAATCGGTGCGGGAACAGACGTTGTTTTCTTCCAGACGGTCGGCGATTTTGTTGAGCGTGAACCCTTCCGGTATCACCACCGAAACCACTTCGCGGGGTTTGCTAGTGCTCATGGTTTCGATGAGAACCTGATACCCCATGTTCGGCGTCAGACTGAATGTACCCGGTTTCAGCGTACCGTCCGCATTGGTGAATTTCGCATACAGGCGGAAAATAAACGGCTGATCAATTAAACCGTTATCCTTCAGGATCTTCGCGATCGTTTCCGTCGACGCCCCGTCCGGGATGGTCACATCCACCACTACATCCGATTTGTTAAGGCCGGTCAGATCGATGCCGCCCGATATCGCAAAATAGGCGAGCGTCACCGAGAGAAGCAATACCGCAACCGCATAAATCACTCCGCGGATGCAGCCCCATGTTGTCCGGTCTTTCGGCTTTTTTTTCGGCTTTTTGCTGGAAACCGGAGGTTCCAGCATTTCGGCCTGCTCGTCAGGAACCAGGGGAACCGCCTGGACGTCCGGAGACGCGGCCGTCTCCAGATCCAGCTTTATCGGCTCGAGCGGTTCTTCAGGGACCGGCTTGTCGGACTTGGTTTCCGACGGCACGGCCGGTTCCGCCGCAGGAGGCACGTCTCCGTATTCCTCGTCAAGATCGAGCTGGAGCCGGAATTCAGACACCTTGGATTTCCGCTCCTCTGTGAAGTCCCCAGACATCCCCCGCTGAGGAACGGCAGGCGTCTGCTGCAAGCGTGCATGCTTTTCCGCTTCAATGTCCTCGATGAGGCGGTCGATATCTTTCTCTCTCTGATCGTCCGTCATACCATTTTCCTCCTAGCAAGCCATGCGGGATAAGCAGGGAATTTCCCTGAAACAACCACTCAAGGCCATCCTCGATGGCCGGATGTTTTCCCGGCTTGTTTTGTCGCATCCGCGCTTTGGCCGAACTCAGCAAACGGTCCGGCGCAGGTACCGTTCCGTAACCAAGAGATCCGCCGGCCGGTCGAAGCGGCCGTGCGGCAGTTTGCGGCGCACGCAGTCGCTGTAGCAGATCCCCACCATGTCGCCGCCGAAATGAGCCAGAAAACGGTCGTAATACCCTTTGCCGTATCCCAGCCGGTACCCTCTCCAATCATAGCACAATGCCGGGATCAAACACAAGCCGTGTTCGAAATTTGTCACCAGGGTATCGGGATGCGGTTCCGGTTCCAGCACCCCGAATGTCCCAGGAACCAGATCCTCCAGCCCTTCGATGCGGTAAAACTCCATCTGCCTCGTACCCGGAACACAGCGGGGAACCGCGACACATTTGCCGTCGGCGATCGCCTGACGGATGATCCCGTGGGTATCCACTTCAATCGGCGTCGAGACATAGGCCAGCAGCAAATCGTTCTGCTTATACTGCCACAGGGACGTCACCCGCTTCCGGATGAGCTCATCAAAGCGGCTTTTCTGCGCGGGATCCATCCGGCGCCGATATTCTTTGTACTGCTCTCTCATGACGGCCTTCATGGGCCGGATATCCCCTACTGACATTGCATGGAGGCACGCAGTTTTGCGGCCGTGTCGGGTGAAACGAGCTGGGAGACAAGCTCCAGCGCAAACGCCATCGCCGTCCCGGCTCCTTTGGAGGTCACGAACGGCAGATCCGTCACCACCGGCTGGTCACAGAGCACCGCACCGCAGAGTTCTTCTTCAAACCCCGGGAAACAAACGGCCCGGCGGTTTTCGAGCAGGCCCTTATGCCCCAAAATGGAGGGGGCGGCGCAGATGGCGGCGATGAGCGCGCCGTTGACCAGAGCGAATTCGACCATCCGCTGGACGGCGTCCGCTTTTTCCAGATGCAGCGTACCCGGCATGCCGCCCGGCAGCACGATCGCCTGCAGATCCTTGGTGGGAATCCGACCATCGTCGGTATCGGCTCCGACCAAGATGCCGTGCGCTCCGCGGATCAGCTTATCTCCGACCCCCACCGTCACGACCTCCAGCTCCGCCCGGCGCAGAACATCCACCACCGTCAGAGCCTCGATCTCTTCAAAGCCATCCGCCAAAAAAACCAAAACCATCTTGACACCACCAACCTATTCAGTCTAAAGCCAACCCCATATAGGGCCTGCTGGAAACGGCGCTCTCGAGCAGTTTCCGCCCCTCTTGGTCCAGCGGATACCACAAACCGAACACATCTTTCTCCAAATCCGCCGAAGTCGCCGACGGCATCCGGCATCGGATGTCCGGCTGGCCGAATATCGCCGACAGAGACGCCAAGCAGGCGCCGGTCCGCTCCGGCGGACAAAGGAGTTCATGTATAAACAGCGTGCTGCCGTCCGGCTCACACAACGCGCAGCCGGGCAGGCCGTCAAAAGAAAATCCGCCGCCGCCGGCTGCTTCCGCCGACAGCCGGGCAAAATCCGCCCACCGCTCGTCCCACACAATATGAGGCGGGCCGGAGGCGAGGGCGGCTTCCCGCGCCGCGCCGTAGTCCCGAATCCTGCAAAGCTGCGGATAACCGGATATCCCGTTCAGGCTGCCGCCCGGCAGCCGCTGTTCCTCCGCCCGGAAAAATGGCCTGTATCCCAACCGACAGTAATAGTCTGACAGGGACGTCGACGCCGGGCGAAGAAAGGAGGCCGTCTGGCCGCGCTCCCGGCCGATTCCAAAGGCCGTTTCCAGCAGAGTGCGGCAGAATCCCCGGCCCCGATAGGCCGGAAGCGTCGCCGCCGCGTAGATATACTGTACGGGGAAGACATCCGCCTCCGTCCGGTAATGCTGGGCCAGGAGAAAGACCATCGACACAGGCATCTCGCCCTGTTCGACCACCAGCACGTCGGATTCCAGTGAAACCCGGTCGATGACCTCCGATACCGTCTGTACGGTATCCCCCGGAAAGCAGGCCAGCCACAAGTCCGTCATGCCGGCCCGGTCCTCCGGGCGGGCGAAGCGTACCATCCCGTCCATTTTGTGTCCTTCCCCGTTCATTTGACCTCGGTGCAGGTGTATTTTTCCAGAATCATCGCCGGATGATAGGACAGTTTGGCCTTGCGCAATCCTTCGATATTCAGATCGTTTTCACGATTGAGAAAAGCAAATTCTCCGAGTGTGGAGGCAAATTCCCGATTGATCACCGCGTAAGCGCCCGGATAGGCCGGCAGGGCCTTTTCCACCTGGATATCGAACACCCGCTCATTAATGGGTGATCCGAAGGTAAAAGCCGCAACCTGGCCGTCCACACGAATCAGCCCGCCCCGGACGGACAAGGCCTCCCGGTTCCGCAGCACCTCCCGGATCGCACAGTTTTCCGATTTCAGGCCCTTATCCTGGCAGTTGCCCTTCTGGCGGCACCACTCGGTCGCCATGGCTTCGACCTCTGCCGTGTTGCGGTCGCTGATCGGCTCATAGCTCCAGTCGAATTTCCGGGAAAACCCGGCAATATGGTTGCGTTTCGAATGATACGCCGAGCCCGGCAGCTGAGCCAAGTCCTCCGTGCGGTAGATATAATCAAAATCGCCGCGCTGAGAAGTAAACCGGAAGCGGCCCGGATAGGCCTCCTCCAGCCGTTCAACGATGGTGGCGTCGGCCCCGACCAGTTTCAGCGCCCTTCCCTGCCGGCCGGTCCTCTCCAGCAGAAATCCGATTCCTTCTTCAAGCGACGGCCCGATGGGAGGCAGATAGAACGGAGCCTCCTCTCCCGTACTGATAAACAGGGTATCCTGCCATCTGGCGATGCGGTTTTGGTAAAACATCCGCCACATGAACATCGTGGTGAAGGAGTACTCGCATCCCATCCGCCCGGCAGCGCGAAGCAGCGGAGCAGCCCAGGATGCATCATCGATCTGCGGATAATGAAATTCCAAATCCATTGTGGTTTGCATCATAAATTGGCTACTTCCTTAATCTTTGAGTTCCTGAAGCGTCCCAAGCAGGGTTAAAAGGCTCGCGGTAATGGACTCGACCGGCCGGGGCGCCGATCCCTCGGCACAGGGAACCACCTGCCAGCCGAGAGCCTTCGCCGCATACAGCGCGCTCTCGCGGCAATGCCGGAGATAGGCGCGGTCCCGTTCGTGGATATCCCGCTTTGCCTCATCCCCCTGATACCGCTCCGACAGCAGCGTTTGGGACACCTCCGGCGGCATATCGAGAAAAATCACCAGATCCGGCCGCGGCAATCCGAGCAGGCGGTATTCATAGTCCTCCAGCCAGCGAAGATAAGCGTCCCATTCCTCCCGCGGGAGTTTCCCCATTTGATGGATGGCGTTCGACGTGGTGTAGCGGGCAGCCAGAATCAGGGCGCCCGCCTCGTAATCCGGCTGCCAGAATTGCTTGTAGCTCGCATAGCGGTCTACCGCGTAGAAGGATGACGCCGCATAGGCGCTCACCGACTCAGGAGAGGTGCCGAACGTGCCGTCCAGGTACATCCGCACCAGCGCGGACGAGGGATTCTGATAGTCCGGAAAACTGATTTGCTTATAGTGTATCCCGCGGCCGGCCAAATACCCGTTCAGCCGGTCAAACTGCGTGGTTTTGCCGCTGCCGTCCAGGCCGTCAAGCACGACGAGCTGTCCCATCCGCCTACCGCTCCTTTGCCGCTCCGTATTTTTCCCGCATCTCCCGGCTTTTGCCGCAGGACATTTTTCCTTCCGGGCAAGGCCCCTTTAGACAGGCGGGCCCGGCGTTTTTAAACAGGTTCGGCGCCGCTTCCACGCACAGCGCCCGCATCTGCTCGGCGAGCTGGCGGATCTCCCACTGGGCCCGATTGCAGCAGCGATGGCGGAAGAAATTCTGCAGGCTGCGCGCGTTCATCGTCACGATCATTTTGGTGGTGCAGGCGTTCGGCAGCACGAAGCGCGCGTCTTCAATCGCCTGTTTTTCGGCCGCACGGTCGGCGGCTTTGTCCGCCATTCCGGCGTCGAGAAGCGTCTGCTTGTGTTTGGCTTTAAGCAGACGGGTCAGCTCCTCATAGTGCGCCTGATCCTCTTCCATCGCCCGGCGATAGACGGCGGCCGCTTCGGGAAGCGCCTCAATTTCGGGCGGAAGGACGTATTCAAAATGATCTTCCGCCACATACCGCTGGCTCTGCACGCTGTAGGAAGCGATGCGGTGGCGGGTGATCTGAGCCAGGAGAGAGCGGGACACCCCTTCGATGCCAAAGGTGAAACTCGCATGCTCGATGGGGCTTTCGTGCCCGATTTCCGAAAGCATATCGACAAATGCAGCGGTTTTTTCATCCGTCAGCTTGTCCATCACATCGTCGATCCCGGCGGGGGAATAACAAAGACGGGCGGCGCAGGCCACCGTCCGTTCCGGGTCGGGCGTATAAGTCAGCAAGGTAACACGCATAGAAAGACGCTCCTTTGTTCGCATGTCCGGCATGAGAAACGTATCCGATTTGTCGATATGGCACCATATGAAAATTAGTATAGCAGATTGTCGCCGCGGATTCAACCCATATTCTGGGGCCTCATACCGTCAGATAGGGTTTCCATGCCGCGTAGCGTTTTTCCCCCACGCCGTCCACCTCCATGAGCTCTTCCAGGGAATCGAAGCCGCCATGCCGTTCGCGGTACTCGATGATGCGGCCCGCGAACACCTCCCCCAGCCCTTTGATGCTCATCAGCTCCTCTTTACCGGCCGTATTCAGGTTAATCTTCCCCATCGGCGGCGCCGAGGAAACAGGCACAGCAGATGATGGGACCGGTGAAGACGCGGACGGTGTCCGGCTCTCGTCCATGCCCGGCGACGCGGGAGATGACGGGAATTCCGGCGGACGTTCGGAAGATGGCGCGCTGTCCGGAGCTTCCGGGAGCGAAGCCTGAAAGGATGCAGGCGGCACAGACGCCGCGTCGGAATAAATGACCGTGATCGGGGCAAAATCCGGAGCGCCGGCCGCCGCGAGGGCGCAGGTGGCGATCAGCAGCAGGGCTGCCGCGCCCCAGAGGATCCACTCTCCCTTTTTCACGAACGCCGCCTCCTTTCGTTTCTTCTATTGTATCGGTCTCCGGACCGAAAAGAAACGCTTTCCGCACCGATTTGCTGTGAAGATATGCCACATCGAATTTGTGACCATTTCGTCATGCAAAATCCGCCGAAATAGGGTACAATGGGATGAGACGACAAAGGAGGAGAGACTATGCCGACGCTGCTGATCGTAGAAGACGACGCAGGGATCGCCGCGGGCCTGGAATATTCTCTGACGCAGGAGGGATTCGGCGTCGTGGTGTGTCCGGGGCAGAAAGCCGCCCTTGAACAGCTGGAAAACCAGCGATTTGATTTGGCGGTTCTGGATTTGTCCCTGACGGACGGAGACGGTTTTTCGGTTTGCCGCGCCGCGCGCGAGCGGATACCGGACATGCCCGTCATCTTTCTCACCGCCAGGGACGACGAAGGCAGCGTCGTCATGGGGCTGGATATGGGCGCGGACGATTACATCACCAAACCTTTCCGGATCCGGGAGCTGATTTCCCGCATCCGGAGCGTACTGCGCCGCACGGCCAAGACGGCCGGCGGAATCGGCATATACGAATACGGCGACGTCCGCGTCAATACGGCGTCCGCCTCGGTGACAAAAAACGGGCGGGACGTCTTTCTCACCGCGCTCGAATACCGCCTGCTGCTGACCCTCATCAACCACGAAGGTCAGGTTCTCTCCCGCACCCAGCTGCTCGAGGGAATCTGGGACGTCTCGGGCGATTTCGTCAACGACAACACCCTGACCGTCTACATCAAACGGCTTCGGGAAAAAATCGAGGACGATCCGCAGAATCCGGTCATCATCAAAACCGTCCGGGGACTCGGATACGCGATTTGAGGAGGAGGCAATCATGGGCTTTTTTCGCAACCGGGAGATCCGGTGGATGTGCAGCGTGCTCGCCGCATGCCTGCTGATCCTGTCCGGTGCCGGATTTCTCGCCGGACCCGCCGCCGGCCTGGCCGCTCTCGCAAGCGGCGGGATCGTCGGCGGCTTTGCGCTGCTGTTCACCTATAAACGCTACCGGCAGATCGGAGAATTGTCGGGCTACCTAAAACGGATCGCCACTGGGGATTACACCCTCGACGTGCGGGACAACGAGGAAGGCGAGCTCAGCATCCTGCGGAGCGAGCTGTATAAGATGACGGTGATGCTTTCGGAAAACGCCGGTCTTCTGCAGCGGGAAAAGGAACAGCTGGCCGATTCCCTCGCGGACATCTCCCATCAGCTCAAAACGCCGCTGACCTCCATGATGGTGATGGCCGATCTGCTCCGGGACGAGCACCTGCCGTCCGATAAGCGGGCGGAATTCACCGAGCGGATCCGGGTACAGCTGGAGCGGATTCAGTGGCTGGTCTCCTCCCTGCTCAAGATGTCCAAGCTCGACGCCGGCGTGATCACCCTTCGCAGGGAACCGGTACCGGTCCGGGATCTACTCGAAAAGGCGGCCGCGCCCCTGCTCATTCCCATCGAACTAAAAAATCAGGCCCTCACCTATACGGGGGACCCGGACGCCCGCTGTCTGTGCGATCCGCACTGGACAGCGGAGGCCCTGCTCAACATTCTCAAAAACTGCATGGAACACACGCCGCCGGACGGCCACCTCCGTCTCTCCTGGCTTGAAAACCCCCTTTACAGCGAAATCCGGATCGAAGACGACGGCGAAGGCATAGCCAAACGGGATCTGCCCCACATCTTCACCCGGTTTTACAAGGGGCAGAACGCCTCGGAGGACAGCGCGGGCATCGGCCTGGCCATGGCCAAAACCATTCTCGAACGGGAAAGCGGCTGTATCACCGTTGACAGCACCCCCGGCCGGGGCACCTGTTTTGTGATCCATCTGTACAAAGCCGTCGTCTGACCGACGTGACGAATCTGTCACCAAATCTGTCACCGGACTGTCATCCGGACGCCGTATACTGAAACCATCATCGGCAGGGCAGCCTTGTTCGAAAGGCGGACACCCGCTTTTTCAAGGCCCCTGGAAAGGAATGAGAGCATATCATGGACATTCTGAGAGTGGAAAATCTGTGCAAGGTATACGGCAAGGGGAATACCGCTGTCACGGCGCTGAACAACGTCTCCTTTTCGATTCAAAAGGGGGATTTCGTCGCCATCGTCGGGCCTTCCGGTTCGGGCAAATCCACCCTGCTGCATATTCTGGGCGGGGTCGATACCCCCTCATCGGGCAAGGTCTACATCGACAGCACCGATGTCTACAGCCTGAGTGAAACCAATCTCGCCATCTTCCGGCGGCGCCAGATCGGCCTGATTTATCAGTTTTTCAATCTTGTACCGGTTCTGAACGTGGAGGAAAACATCACCCTGCCCCTGCTGCTGGACGGACGGAAGGTCGACCACGCCTTTCTGAATGACCTGGTCGGCACGCTGGGGCTGCGGGAGCGTCTGCAGCATCTGCCCAACCAGCTATCGGGCGGCCAGCAGCAGCGGGTGTCCATCGGCCGGGCGCTCATCAACAGCCCCTCTCTCGTTCTGGCCGATGAACCCACAGGCAACCTGGACAGCAAAAACAGCGCCGAGATCATCAGCCTGCTCAAGCTCTACAACAAGAAGTACAACCAGACCCTGATCGTCATCACCCACGATGAGAAAATCGCGCTGCAGGCCGACCGGATCATCAGCATCGAGGACGGCCGCATCGCCCGGGACGAGGTGATGCGGGCATGAACGTCCTGAAGAAAGTCACCCTCAAAACCCTGAAGCGCAACCGGACCCGCACCGTCGTCACCATCATCGGCGTCATTCTGTCCGCCGCCATGTTCACCGCCGTGACCACCTTCATCTCCACCATGCAGCATTTTCTCCTCGAGTCGGTCCTCGCCTCCGAAGGCTCCTGGCAGTCTCAGCTCGTCGGCCTCCCCTACTCGTCCCTGGATGCAGTCCGGGACAACGGCAAAGTTCAGTCCGTCGCCGTCCAACGGGAAGTCGGCTATGCCGCGCTCGCGGGTTCTCAGAACGACTACAAGCCCTATCTCTATATCCAGAATTTCGACGCCGCATCCTTCGGCCTGCTCGGCATCCACCTTGTCAGCGGCCGGACGCCGCAGACCGCGGATGAACTTCTCATCCCCGAGCATGTCCTGACAAGCGGCGGCGTGACGATCAAGGAGGGCGACACCCTCACCCTGTCCGTTGGGGACCGTCTCGCCGACGACGGTT
Source organism: uncultured Oscillospiraceae bacterium (assembly GCA_902461995.1). GTDB lineage: Bacteria > Bacillota > Clostridia > Oscillospirales > Acutalibacteraceae > UMGS1623. The sequence continues at coordinate 10,632 of CABQAA010000021.1, forward strand.
CCCCGCTGACCCAGACCAATCCGTTCAACGAAGAAGATCCGGAGACCATCCGGGTGCGGGAAACCAGGACCTACACCGTCGTTGGCCTTTGCTCCCGCCCGTCCTTCGAACCGTATTCGGCCCCCGGCTTCACCGCGCTGTCGGCTCTCGATACCGTCGCCCTTACCCCGGACACTCTGGTCAATCTGACCTTTGAGGCCCGGCACATCCGGGACGCCGTCCCGCTGACGGAAACCTTCCTCCAAACGCTTCGTCCGGCTTCCGTGTCTACCCACGATTCACTGCTCGATTTCAGCGGCAGCAGCCGCACCAGCGCCTTCAACGCCGTGCTTTACAGCATGGGAGCCGTGCTGATGCTCCTGATCCTCGTCGGTTCCGTCTCCCTGATCTACAACGCTTTCGCCATCTCGGTCAGCGAGCGCTCCAAACAGTTCGGCATGCTTTCGGGCGTGGGCGCCACCTCGCGCCAGATCCGCGGCTCGGTCTTTTTTGAAGCGGGCTTCATCGGCCTGATCGGCGTGCCCATCGGAATCTTGTCGGGCATTGCCGGCATCGGCGTCACCCTGTATTTCCTGGGCGATGCGTTCGCCAGCATGAACATGGCCGGCGGCGTCGACACCAAGTTCGAGCTGTCGGTCTCTCCGGCCGCCGTGATCATCGCCGCCGTCATCGCCTTCGCCACCATCCTGATCTCCGCCTATATTCCGGCCAGGCGGGCCTCCCGCGTTTCGGCCATCGAGGCCATCCGCCAGACAGGCGACGTCAAGCTCACCTCCCGACAGGTAAAAACCTCCCGCCTCTCCCGCAAGCTCTTCGGTATGGAGGGGGATCTGGCCCTCAAGAATTTCAAGCGCAACCGCCGCCGCTACCGCGCGACCGTCTTTTCCCTGGTCATCAGCATCGTACTTTTCGTTTCCGCCTCTTCTTTCAGCCAGTACATGGCCTCCGGAACCGATTCCGTATACGGCGGCTATACCTATGACGTCAGCGTTTATCCCCGCTATCCAGAAGACACCGAACGGGCGCTGCCGCTGCTGACCGGCCTGCCCGATGTGAAGGAGTATTCCGTGTTGCGGGGGGCTACCGCCACCGTCTGCGTTTCCCGCGACGCTCTCTCCCCCCGTCTGCTCCAAAACAACGTGCTGCAGGCCAATTACGACGGCTCCTACACCATCGACGTGACCGTTCAGGCGCTCGGCGAAACCGCCTTCAACGCCTATCTCAGCCGTCTGGGCCTTGACCCGGCCGCCTATCGGGATACGGCCGCTCCAAAAGGCATCGTGCAGGATGCGATTCAGTATTACCACGACGGCAAACGCCAGATCGACCGCCTGTTTGCTAAGGTGCCCTCCTCCCTGGATCTGACGAGCCGGATATCGACCGGCGACAAGACGGATAAGGAAGACGAGGCCTCCCCCCAGGATGTCACTCTGCCCATAGCCGTTGGCGCCGCCACCGACGAAACGCCTGTCGGCGGTGACGCGGTCTCCGTCCTCAATCATATCTTTCTCTACGTCTCTGATGAGGTGTACGACCAGACCGCCGCCAGCTGGAATACAGCCGGACCAAAACGCCTGTATTTCACCTCCGTGTCCAAATCGTCCCAGTTATCCGACAACATCCGGAAAACCTTGGCTTCAAACGGCATTTCCCAATACAGTTTGAGCGATGTGGCGGAGATGACGGCGATCAACCGAAATATGCTGCTGGTCGTCAACGTCTTCTCCTACGGGTTTATTATCCTCATCAGCCTGATCACCACCGCCAATGTTCTCAACACCATCTCCACCAACATCAATCTGCGCCGCCGGGAATTCGCCATGCTCAAGTCGGTGGGCATTACGCCGGCCGGGTTCAACCGGATGATGAATTTCGAGTGCATCTTTTACGGACTCAAGGCGTTGCTATACGGCCTGCCCCTCTCCCTCATCGCCACCTATCTCATCTATCTGTCGATGAGCCAGGGCCTCGGCATGGCCTTCACCCTGCCCTGGGCGGCCATCCTCATCGCATCGGCGAGCGTCTTCCTTGTGGTGTTCGTCACCATGATGTATTCCATGAGCAAGGTCAAGAAGGAAAACATCGTCGACGCCCTGAAAAACGAAAACCTCTGATTCCACGCGAACAACGAGAGGCCTTCCGAATCGGAAGGCCTCTCGTTTCGTTCCATGCTTATGTCACCGCTCCGCCAGATGGTGAAGATGCGTTCCAATGGCCATTGCTCCGGGATGTGTATCCGGAGGCCGCTTAATATTCGCCGCTCCCTCCTGGCGGTCCCTGGCAGCAGACAGCCGTTTTCTCCCGGATCGACGGTGCACTTTATAAAAAATAAAATCCCCCGTCCTGAACGGGGGATTTCCGCAGCTGTTATTCCAGTTCTTCCAGCGGGGTTTTGGACGCCGCCAGATCGAATTCCTTGACGATATCCTCTCCAGGAGCCTTGGTGAGCAGGCTGACCGCCAAAATCGCCAGACAGGCCACCAGGAACGCAGGCAGAAGCTCGTAAATTCCCCAGATGCCGCCGAGCGGCTTGAGCAGGAATTTCCATAGGAACACCATCACCCCGCCAGCCAGCATGCCGCTGATGGCCCCGGCGAGCGTTGTCCGTTTCCAGAACAGAGAGAAGAGGACCACCGGACCGAAGGTCGCTCCGAAGCCCGCCCAGGCAAATGAAACGATCTCAAAAATCGAACTATTCGGATTTGAGGCGATGACCGCCCCGATGATCGCAATGACGATGACGGTTCCCCGCGCCACCCACATCGTGGTCTTGTCGCTGGCCTTCTTACAGAGAATCTCTTTGAAAAAGTTTTGGGAAACACTCGACGAAGCGGCCAGCAGCTGAGAATCCGCCGTGGACATGGTGGCGGCCAGGATACCGGCCAGAATAACC
>CABQAA010000022.1 GCA_902461995.1 uncultured Oscillospiraceae bacterium
AGGGGCTTTGGCCGCGCCGCTGCCGTCGGTGAAATAGACGCAGCCGGCTGTACGGTCGCTGTGAAGTACCAGCCCGCCCTGTTCGGCGCTGCTCTCTCCCCCCTCCGGGATTTCGAAAACCAACCGGTGTCCGGTTCCGTCGGTCAAGTCGGCCGTCAGTTTGCCGTCGTCCAGTTCCGTCTGGGGCAGGTAAAAGGCTGTCGCTTCTCCGTCGGTGGTAAAAGCCATCCGAAAATAGGGAGTGGCCAGGTTATAATCTTCACATACCTCTCCCGTCACGGTGATGTCTGTCCCCCGTTCCGCCACGCCCTTGCCCCCGCGGCGGACGAGCGGCCGGTACAGATACTCGTCCATCCGCACAGGTGACTGATAGGCGAACGCCGGCAGCGCATAAAAATAGCCTTCGCTGAGCAGCATCAGTCCGCCGTCGAGATTCCGTTTTCCGGTCAGGCGTTCCAGCTCCTGACGGTCATATTCCACCAGCAGGGCATGACCGTCCGCTCCGTTGCTTGGCTTGTAATCGATCGGCAGACTTTTAGCGGTCGCCGTCAGACTTCCGTCGAAGGAAAGCACGGCCGGCGTGTAGCTCCAGTTGATCACCGAGCCGTCCTGATAGCCGGACGCAATCACCACCCGCCGTCCGTCGACGGTTCCGCTGTCCTCTCCCGCATACTCAAAGCGCAGAAACGTGGCATCCGCGTCGGGCTGGAACACCTGCTCCGCCCGGCATTGGAGCCCTGGCCGGGTTCGCATGGCGCGGTCCCGCCACCAGAGATTGACGCTTTGCACCACCTGATGCTCCTCGATCTGTACCGGGTCGTCCCGGCGGTTCATCCCTCCGTCCAGATTGGGAACATCCGTGCGGAGTACCCGGTTTTTTCCCAGTTTTTCAAACCGCATCCCTCATCCCCCTTTACGGCAGCACGTCGAGCCGTGTCGCCGTGCGAGACCCGCAGGCGCGTTTCTGCGCGTAGAGAGAGGCGTAAAGGGCCTGGTTGTCGCCGTCGCCCATGCTCTGCGCCAGCAGCATCGCCACCCCATACGGCGCGATATCCGTGATGCAGCGGGGCGTCAGCTCTAAAGGCTGCTCCAGAACCGAGAGTTCCGAAAATGCCTCCCGCCTCCGGCGCCCTTCTCCCGCCGCATGCCCTGACCACCACAGATCGCTGTAAATCTGGTTGACGACCGGCAGACCCCGTTTGTACAGATCCGCGTATTGCAGGGAATCCGTCTGACCGTACAAATCGGTATAGCCCAGCAGCCGCATGGCCCGGTCGAGCACCTCTTTTCCCGTGGTCACCCCGGATTCATCTCCTTTCTCAAAACCCGGTCCGGGCGGCCGGTTCCCGGCCGCCCGGATCCCTGCATTAGTAGGTATACGTATAGATCGCTGCCGCCATGCTGTTTTTGATAAAGAGATCGTAATACAGGCGGTAGTCGAACTTCCAGGCGTCCGCGGCGGGATTGTGCGCCGGATCAAAAGTACGTACCTGTTCAGTCTTTTTCACAAGCGAGGCGGCCCGGCGGGGCAGCACCAGCAGCCCAATGCTTTTGGCGGCCGTTGTCGGGGTGAACCCGCCGTCGGTTTTGCCGTCGCTCACGCCGTCATAAAAATCGTACGCCGTTTTCATCCGGCTGTCCGGTACGGGCAGGATCGCGACCCCGTTGAGGGAGCGCACCTGGAGATTCAGCTCCCCTTTCCGGAAATCCGCCACTTCCAGGTGCCGGGACAGCTCGCTGCTCTCCTGCAGTCCTTCCCACATCGTGGAATCGACGAACGCCACCAGTTCCTCGTCGTAGCCCACCTCATTCTGCACGCTGTGGATGGCGCTGGTCAGCATGGCATACGCTTCGGTGGCGGGCGTTCCCGTCACGGTCTGGCTTTTGCTGGCCGCATAGGAGGCGAGCTTCGACAGACAGTACGCGTCCACCTCCGGGACCACCCGGGTGCGGACAAACTCGCCCATCACCTGGCCCGCCAGGTTGGCGATCCCGGTTTCATCGTGGTCTTCACGATCGAGCTGGAACGAGCGGCCTCGGTCCATCGTCAGGGTATACGGCGTGCTCGACACCGAGATAGTCCCCGTGACGAACCCGGTGTCCCGGTCGTAGTCTCCAAGCCCCGAAATCTCCACTTCCGGGATCAGGACCTTGTTGGCCCCCACAAAACGGGCCCGCAGGCCGTTGTCCGCCAAGAATCCGGTCACTGTTTTCTGTTCGGCGGCTTTATCGAGTTCTTTCGTCATGTTCTGGGCAAATTCCAGCGTGTTGATGCTCATGTACATCGTCCTTTCTTTGTCTTGTATGTTTATTTGACCGCTTCCCGGAATACGGCGGAAAAGATCTCCTGTTCCGCCCCGGGCTGGTCGGGCCGGTCTTCCAGCCGGCCCGCGCTGCAGGCCGCAGCGCGGCTTTCGGCTTCGCGCTCCTCTTCCGCACGCCGATACTCGGCCCAGGCATAGCGCAGATAGGCGTCGAACAGCGAAATGCCCTCGTCCACGGCCGCCTGCAGGACCGATGCCGGGATCTGATCCGGTTCCCGCACAGCCGGGACCTGTGCGCGCAGCACGTCGAATTCCTCCGTCAAACGGGAGAGCGTCTTCTCCTCTCGCTCGGCCTCCGCCCTCTGCCGCCGTTCACGCCCGGCAGCTTCGCGGCCCGTCCAATACCGGGCGTACGCCTCCCTGGCGGCGACGACGTCACCTCCGCACTCGTCCAGGTACCGCCGTCCGATTCGCTTCGCCGCGTCCCGGCACAGCTGCTCGAGCAGCTCCTCTTCCGACAGGCCCTGTTCCTCCGCTAAAAACAGCCGCCGCTCCTCCGGCGTTCCGTCCGGCAGCTCCCAGACCGGCTCCTCCGTGACCGGCGCAGCGTCCTCTAACCACCGCTCCGCCTCTTCCGTCTCCGCCTGTTCCGCGCGGCCGGGCCGGTTGTCCAGTTCGTCCATTCCGTTCCTCCTTTCACATTTCAAAGCCTCCTCCGGCACCCCCCCTTTCCGAGATCCTCTCTCAGGAGTCCGCCGCGCTTTCCGGCGCCGGATCCGGGCGCGTTTCCAGCTCCCGGATCAATCCGCCCAGATTGGGGACCGTCCCCTTCGGCAGCCGGGTGAGATACTGCATGACGTCTATCACCTGCTTGTCGAACAGGTTATCGAGGGTCTGAACGGCCTGCACCTCATTCCAGAGGCTGGAGGCACCCACATCCACCCGCACCCGGATCAGCTGATCCCGGAAGCGCGCGGCGTCAAAGGGCAGATACCACACCCCGCCGTCCGCTTCCACCCGGAGCTGCCGCTTCCCGTACAGATTCACCCAAAACTCCGCCCAGATCCGGGCCACGTCTTCACAAAACCGGTAGTACCGGTTCTGCACCATCTGCAGCGGCAGCGCCGCCGCTTCCCGCAGAGCGATGATCGCCGAGGTGTTGTCCGGTCGGACGTCCCCGAGTGCGGCACTGGTGGCCCCCGCCTGCGACAGCGTGTTGTTGATCAAAGACGCTGTGATTTGATCGAACTCGGGCGAAAACGCGGGCGGATTGACATACCGGATCGCCCGCTCCACATCCTCGTCCCCGCCGAACACCTGGATGACCTGTCCCGGATCGTTGGTGATCGGCCCGGTCACCATGTCGCCGTTGACCACCATGATCGGCATTCCCATCGTCATCACCGCCCAGACCGAGGCGGTCAGCATCCGGTTGATCGCGATCTGGTTGGGGATCAGATACGGGATCTCGCTCTCCCCGTAAGCGCAGTTCGGCCGCCGGTCCCATTCGAATTTTGCGAGCGGATAGAGCCGGATCCCGAGATCCCAGGCCGGCCGGATGATTACGCCGCCCTCCGCACCCGCCCCGGGGCATACCTGAATTCCCCGAATGGCGTATCCGTCCCCCGCCTCGTCCCACTCTTTCCAGAGACGGGTCAAAACCGTCACTTTTCCTTCGCCCGTTTCTCCGGCGGTGTAAGCGTCCCCGGCCATATACGCCACGTCCCCGTCCGGCCGGATGTCTTCCATATACTGACGCGCCTTGGCCGAGTCCCCGTACGCCTTCCGGATCTGCCGGCGGACCTCCGCGACGGATTGGCGCTGCGCGATCAGGATATAGGGCTGCTCCTGGATGTCCGTCCGATAGGGATCCCCGAAATACACGTTTTCGATATCAAGCACCTGACAAGCGATATCCCCCCGGATCGGCACTTTCCGGGCCCGGTCGGCGTACTGCCCGGTCGGGACCTGTTCGTCCCAGTAGGTGTATAAGATGCCGGTGCCGGAACAATAGGCGTTGTGCAGGGCGGTCTCCCGCAGCTCGTCCAGCTTCACCCGTTCCGCGGTCGTTCGGAAATAATCGGACAGCGCGGCCATCACGAGACCGGTTTCTTCGGTTTCGGAGAGTTCCGACGCGGGCTGCCGCCCAGCCGCCCGCTCCTTCCGAACCGCCTCCACCCTTTCCTGGTCGAGAAGGGTCTGCGGCAGCCCTTCGGCGGAATAGCTCACCGCCACAGGCGCCGCGCCCACCATCGCCATTTTGTAATCCCCGATACGTCGGATGACGTTGTGCCGCACCAGCGGCCTGTCCTCGCCGCAGCGGGCCCCGTACCACTGATCCCCCTCGTAAAACCGGTTGTTGATCCGGTTTTGTTCATATAGTCCGCGTTTGCCCAAGGTGTTTTTGAACCGCACGCCCTGCCGGTATTCCTCAAAAATCCGCGCGGGTGTCGTCTGCTGTTGCAACTGGCATTTCCCCCTGTCCTGTTTTCTCTAATTCTGTCACCGCTCGCGCTCTGCATCCTGCGGAGTTCCGTCGTAATGCAGAAACCGCATCCAGTCGTCCCATTCTCTCCGGCGCCGCTCCGCCTGGGGATCGGGCACCGTCTTCGGCGCCGCCGCTTCCGGCTTTTGCCGCGCCCTCCGGTGTTCAAACAAAGCCCCTGCGGCAAAAACCATCGGCACCAGCGCCGCCCCGATAAATCCTCCCAAAATCGCCAAAATCACTCGTCCCTTCCTCCTTTCTATATCCATCCGCCCCGCACGTCCTCCGGATAAATGCCGGACATCCCCCGCCTGAGCGATACGCTCCGGCCCGGATATTCCGCGCAGTCCTCCATCGCATACCGCAGCGCGTCCATCAGATGGTTGTTCCGGTCCTCCGGCCGGTTGAGCATCCCCTCCGCCGTCTCTTCGAACCGGTAGCTGCCCAGTTCTTCGAGGGTGTGACAGCAGCGCGGATGCACCAGGATATCGTATTCCTGCAGCCGGGCGATGCCGCTTTGCACCGAATCCCGCCCCTTGTCCGCCGCCCGCAGCCGCGTAATTCCCAAACGCCGCAGCTCTTCGTTGGACTTCGGCTCCGCCCCGTCCGCCCGGATGCGTTCCTTCGCATATCCCTTTCGCCGGATCATCTCCGCGATGTCGCTGTTGAGCATCCGTTTTTGATAATGCTCGTCGTAAATATAGAGAATTTTATCTGCCGGATTGACCGCTGCCGCAATGAACGCCGTGGGATCGTTGGTATAGCCGTAATCCAGCCCGAACACATGGACATACCGGTCGTCCTCCGGGGAAGTTCCCCGTCCGGGCAGCCTGTCCAGATCAAAGGCCTCCTTCCGCCAGCGTTCAAAAACCAAGCCCTCCGCCGTTCCCCATTCCCCCAGCCCCGCCACCGCGTATTGCCGCGGACGTCTCTTCCGCATCTCCTCGAACACCGCCAGATCGCTCTCATCCAGGAACTCGTTGTCCCGGAAAGTGGAGGTCATGGTGAACACATCGGCGGACGGCCGGTCGAAAAACCGCTTTTTCAGCCAATGACCGCCATCCCAGGGATTGAAGGTGAGGGTCGTCTGCTTGAACAGCGGCGAGGGGACCTCCCCCCGCGGAACCGACAAGTCCAGCCGGTCGAATTCCGCCTCGCTCATCAGCTCATAGGCTTCCTCCACCCAGACCCAGCAGAGCCAACCCTGTTCCACTGTTGTGGAAGCGAGTTTGTTCACGTCGTCGAAGCCCCGGAACAGGATCCGCTGTCCCGTCGGACGGTAGACAAGCTCCAGCGGATTTTTAGACGCCTGCCAGAGGTGTTCCACCCGCAGCCTCCGGATCGCCCACCGCAGCTGTGCAAAGGTGGAATCGAGATGGGTGCGGTACACCTGCCGCACCACCAGCAGATTCGCCCCCGGCATTTTCATCAGATGCAGAATGAACCACAGGGCCGCCGTGCTCGACTTTTTCGATGCCTTTCCCCCTTTGACCACCCGGTAGCGCTTGCGGCACCGCCAAAACGCCCCATACCCTCCCCCCACAACCTCCGGGAGAAGCACCTTCTCCACCTCGTCAGCCCCCTGTCCGGCAGCTGTGAGTTTTGAGCTGATACAGGATATCTGCCACCTCTTCGATTTCCTCTTCTAAAACCTGAACCCGCCGGTCGAACCGGTGCATTCGAAGAAGCAATTCCGCTTTTCTGCGAATCAGCCTGTTCAATGTCGATTGGTATTCCCTGACTATGTCTTCCATCGCATTCCCCTTCTCTGTTCCTGCCGCCTTACAGCTGCTCTTCCCCGCAGAACAGCACCGGTTCTCTCGGTGCCTCCTCTTCCCGGTACCCGGCGTATTGCTTTAAATACAGCATATGCATGTTGGCGCTGCTGCCCCGTTTCATCGCATACTCCACCACACTGGCGTTGGCCTGCTCATAGGCGTCCCGCAGGATGACCCGCCAATTTTCCCGGCCCTTCTCTTTTACCAGGCGGCAAAACTCCGGTGCGTCCATATGCAGCTCGGCCGCCAGCCGTTCCACCGTCAGGGGCACGTCCTGTTCTCTGGCATAGGCCTCTGCCGTTTCCACCGCCCTCCGCACGTTCGATACGAGAAACCGGGGATTCCCCTCTTTTTTCGCCGCTATAGCTGTCCGCCTCCTTTTCTGTCGCGTATTCGGCGCCGTTTGTTGCATAATGCAACAAACGGCGTAAAAAAACAGACCATCCCTTCTGATGGCCTCTATCCTGTCGGATTTTCTCGAACTATTTATAGTGTACCATATTTTTCCACATTTGTCAAGTGCAAAATGCAACAGTCAGCGTTTTCCTCTCTTGCATTCGCCAAAATCTGTGTTATAGTAGAAAGTGAAATGTGCGTCATCTCGCCTTGAAAGGAGGATTCCCATGCCGGAATCCCAGGCATTGACCTCTCGGCGTCTGCGCGATTGCCGCTTGGCGGCAGGCGAAACACTCGAACAGATCGCCTCTCTCATCGGCGTCAATAAAACCACCGTTATGCGGTGGGAAAATGGCCACACCACCCGGATCGCTCGGCCCACGCTCGACCTTCTGGCGCGGCATTTCGGCGTTTCCCCCTCCTGGCTGGCCGGTGTTCCCGACGCCGAACAACAGCCGCCCGTCGAAACGTGGATTGAACGGCATGCCATCCCCCTGGACCCCTTTTCGAAAGCTCCAATCCTCGGTTCGGTCCGGGCCGGTTACGGCGGTGCCGTTTTTGAAGAGATCATCGGATATGAACCGGTACAGCAATCGTCTCTGCAGCGGGGGGAGGCCTATTTTTGGCTCAGCGTCACCGGGGACAGCATGGAACCTTCCCTGTACGAAGGGGACCTGGTGCTGGTGCGCAAGCAGACGAGTGTCGACAACGGCCGCATGGCCGTCGTGCTCATCGGCGGAGAAGAAGGGCTGGTCAAAAAGGTTTTCTATGGCCCCGATTGGATCGAGCTTCACAGCCTCAATCCCGCGTATCCGGTCCGGCGGTTCGAGGGACCCGATGTCGTGCAGGTAGCGGTGATCGGCCTTGTGACCGAAAGCAAACGGAAATTCATCTGAGGTATCTGCTCCGACAGGAGGAATCGTGTATGCCCAGAAACCGGGATCACATGGATCAGCTGACATTTCCCGATATGGTGGAAAACCGGCCTCTTCTTGAGACCGATGTCGCGCAGTCACTTCGGCCCGGATCCCCGCCGCCGTCGTATGCGCGCCAGCATGGTTGTCTGTATACCGCGGACTGTCTGGATTTTCTCCACATGCTCCGGCCGGAGGCGGCTTCCTTTGTCTTTGCCGATCCTCCGTTCGATTCTCCGCCCGTTTGGGACCGGACGGTCCCATCCGACGCCTATCTGGCCTGGTCTCTCTCTTGGATTCAAGAAGCCGCCCGCATCCTCTCTCCCACGGGCTGTCTGTGCATCTGCGGTCCGGATGAACTGCTGGCCGATCTGAAGCGGCCGGCTCTCTCCTGTTTCGCGGAGTGCCGCCTGCTCGTCTGGTATTACCGCAATCGTTCCCCTGCGGGAATGGATTGGGGGGAGTCCCACCAGGACCTACTGCTCCTGTTTAAAGGGGCGGTGCATCCCATGCATACCGATCTCGTCCGCATTCCGTACGAGAAACATACCATCCGCTACTATCAAAACCGTCCGGATGGAAAAAACCGCTGGCACCCCCATCCTCTCGGAGCCAAGCCAAAGGACGTTCTGGAGGTTCCGGCCCTGTTCAGCGGAACGGCGGAAAAAACCGCCCATCCGGATCAGAAGCCGGAAGCCCTTCTCCGGCGTCTTCTGCTGGCCCATACCGACCCAGACGATCTGGTGGTCGATCCCTTTTCCGGATCCGGGACCACGGCGGTCGCCGCGGAGCAGCTGGGGCGCCGCTGGCTCGGCGGGGACAGCGATGGCGTGTGGCACGAACTCGCGGTGCAGCGTCTCGACCATGTTCCTCTCCGCAGCATCGACGAATGGATTGCCTATGACCGTCGCCGGACGGAAACCCGTGAATCCATGCGTTAGCACGGCCTATCCCACTCCGCATAACTTCAGTAGCGGCGCCAGGACTCCAAACGCCAGACCGAAAAGTCCGCCCAGTGAAATAACCGGCAGCAAAATAACGGCCGCCGCGGCCGCCAGAATCGGATGCGTGGACGTCCAATGTACACGGTGCGTATTCCACGCTTCCCTGCCCCGAAGTTGGTTGATCCCGACAGTCATCCCGCATGCCTCCTTTGATTCTGCATTCAGTATACGCCTGCGGGTATAAAGATGGTGTTGGAATCCCGGCCTTCCCCATTAAAATGCGATAATGAAGGCCGGGGAAAAAACATCCGATTGGGAGCGTTTCTTGCCCCGGCCTATGCAAATGCTCCCGCATTTGCCCGCGGCGGTATAAAAAAGAATCCTGAATTTCTTTTAAGGAAATCCTTTCCAATCTGAGCCTCTAACCCCCTATCATCAGAGCTGATGTAGAGGGTTAGTGATCGCGGCAACAGGCGGTGTTCTATTCAAGCATCGACGAAGATGCATGCAAAGATCCATTCCCTGAGATTAACGGACAAAAGCCCGCCGAGCTGTCTGCTCGGCGGGCTTTCTGTTATCCGTAATTTATAGGCCATATACCTCCGGCGTCTCAAGCAGCGCGCGGATATCCTGCACCTCCGCTAGCCAAGGCGAAAAGGCCGTCGCACTTCCTGCCGCGATCCCGAGCTTTAGCGCCAGCGCGTAATCGCCTGTCCGCTCAAACCCGGCCAGAAATCCGGCCACCATGGAATCGCCGGCTCCCACCGCACTCCGGACCTTCCCCTGAGGCGAAAACTCCCGGTGGACTTTTCCGGTTTCGTCGAGCAGCAGCGCTCCCTGCTCCGCCATGGACACCAGCACATTCCGGGCCCCCATCTCCTGCAGGCGGCGGGCGTATTGTTCCGCTTCCTCCGCCCGATCCACGGCGGCCCCGAACAGCTCCCCAAGCTCCAGATGATTGGGTTTGATCAAAAACGGCCGATGGGAAAGAACGCTCAGCAGCGCCTTTCCGGTCGTATCCACCACTGGTCGGACCGCACATCCGTCCGTGCGGTGCAGAATCTGCTCGTACAGATCCGACGGCAGTGATTTCGGAACGTTGCCCGCCAGCACCAGGGTATCGCCGTTCTGAAGGCTCTGCAGCCGTTCCATCAGCGCCTCGCAGGCCGCGGGCGGAACCGCCGGACCCTCGGCATTGATTTCGGTTGCCTGCGGCCCCTCAATTTTCACATTGATGCGGGAGACTCCTTCCGTCAGATGGATAAACGCGATCCGGCAACCCTCGTCCCGCAGTATCCTCTCCATCTCATTCCCCGTGAATCCGGCCGCAAATCCCAGCGCCAGATTCGGAATGCCGAGCCTGGACAGAAGAATCGACACATTCAGCCCTTTTCCTCCGGGACGGATACGAGTACCGGCGGTTCGGTTGACCCGCCCGGGTATAAGCTCCGGCACCTCCACTGTGTAATCGAGGCACGGGCTCAGGGTTATAGTGTAAATCACGGCACATTGCCTCCTTTATTCATGCATGAGGCACGCGCTGTCCGGCGCGTTGCAGATCCCTGCTTCTATAGGATATCCAATCGATCCGCGATATGCAAGATCTGCGCGCATTTTTTCGTCGGCTCCCGTACCGTTTTCATCCAGTTATAATACAGATATCTCCCACGCATACGCTAAAACACGCATGGCGGCCAGCATGGTGGATTTGCCGCTGCCGGTCCGTTGGCCCGCACTTAAGCAGGATTTTTTTAAAAATTCAGCATTCTCTCCGTCTGCCAAAAGCCGCGGGAAGTCATTCCCGCGGCTTTTGGACCGATCATCCGTTTTTTTCTTTCAGCAGAAGAAGCAGGCTCAGGTACAGGCTGACGGCGAGCAGCGTGATGTTGTACCCGCTCATCGCCAGCACGAAAAATCCCGCCGCCGCAATCGGAAACAGGGTGATCACCGACACCCGCAGCACCCATTTCCGCGCCGTTTCCTCCTCCATTCGCAGGACCATCAGACAATAGAGTGCCTGCCCGCCGTCGAGCGGCTCGATGGGCAGCAGATTGAACACCCCCAAGACCAAATGCACCATGGCGGCGGCCTCGTTTCCGTGAAAAAAGGAGAGGATACAAAAGGTTACGAGGTTGACCGCCGGCCCGGCCAGGGAAACCAGCGCGTTCTGCCGGTATCCGAGCCGTTTGGCCGGGTCTTGTTCGACCCGCATGCCGAACAGACCAATGCTGATTCTCTGCGGCTTGCAGTCAAATGCAAGCAAGGCAATGAAATGGCCCGCCTCGTGCATGAAAGACGCCGCCAGACACCATAAAGAAAACACGCTGGGATCAAGGGTGACCGCCACCGCGACCATAGCGGGAAACAGCAGGCTGAACCGACAAAAAACGCCGCCGATGCGCAGCTCAAGCATAAAGTCCTTCCGGCAGGAGAGGCAGCGGATCGTACGCCGTCCCGTTCAGAAAGGCGGAGATATGCAGATGATTCCCTGTGGAGTCACCCGTGCTGCCCACCCGGGCCACCGTCTCTCCAGCCCGGACAACCGTATCTTTTTCCACGAGAATCTCCGAGCAGTGGGCATACAGAATCTCCAGTCCACCCCCGTGATACATTTTGATATAGTGGCCGTAACTTTTATCGGTTCCGGTCTCCCGCACCACTCCGTAATACATCGCGGCGATCGGTGTCCCCCCTGCGGCGCCGATATCCAAGCCGGTGTGGAATCCCATACCGCCCTTGATGGGATCCTCCCGGTAACCGAACCAGGAGTTGACATGTCCCTCCGGAATCGGTCTATAAGCGGTCCGGTTGACCTGCAGCTTGGCAAAGGTCGCCCCCTCGGGGGCAAACAGCGCCTTGACGGTGCTCATTGGCACGTCCTGCCCGCCAACCCCTTCGCTTGCATCCCCTTCCGTATCGGAAGAGACATCGTCGGACAGGGAGGACGGATCCCCGGATGCGGACGCGGGATCCTCTTTGTCAAACAGACTGGCAATGGTGGCCGCAAAGGTATTGTCCATGATGGACTGGTTGAACTTTTCCCGCAGCTGATCGAAGGCGCTTCCCCCGGCCAGTTTCAGCAAAAACGCGATGAGCAGCACCACGACGCAGGAAATGCTCTGCACCAGCAGCACCTGCCATCCGGCCGGCGCGGTACGTCTGGTGCCGCTCCCGGCCGGACGGCGGCCGTCCGGCAATCTGCGGAACGGGCGCTCTTCACGGAATGGGCGTTCTTCCGGCATTTTGAAGATCATTCCTTTCGTGGAAACCGGGGACGGAAGACCGGCTGCCACCTCGCAGCATCGCCGGCCCTCCGCCCCTGTACTTTAAACGATGATGCAGATCAAGCCGCTGCACCCCTCGTTGATGATCCGTTCGACCGTCTCTTTGAGCTTGATCCGGGCGTCGGAGGGCATCCGGTAGAGTTTGTTGTGCAGTCCCTCGTTGACCAGTCCGTACAGCGAGGTGCCGAAAATGTTGGACTCCCAGATTTTGGAGGGGCTTTCCTCGAATTCCCGCAGCAGGTAATTGACCAGCTCCTCCGACTGCTTCTCGGAACCCACGATGGGCGACACCTCGGTTTGGATGTTGGCCTTGAGCATGTGGATGGAAGGCGCCTCGGCCCGCAGGCGGATGCCGTAGCGGCCGCTCTGTTTGATGATCTCGGGCTCTTCGAGCGTCATTTCCTCAAGGGACGGCATCACGATGCCGTAACCGGTTGCCTCGACCTGATCCATGGCGTTTTTGATCTTGTCGTACTTCTTCCGGATCGCGGCGAGCTCGGTCATCGTGTTCATCAGCGACGCTTCATCCGTGATCGGAATGCCGGTCGTTTCCCCCAGGATCTGGTAGAACAGGTCGGGCTGCACGCTCACCGCGATGGTACCGCTGCCCCGCCCGAGTTCGACGGCGGTGAGCCTGGCGTTGTCTACGTATTCGCAGGCGATGATCTCGCTCGCCATGGCCGACATCTGGCTGATCTTCTTGAGTCCGGTAGCCGCGGAACGGATGGATTCGATGATGCTCCCGCGGATGGCGTGGGATTTCGGCAGCCCCGTCAGCCACTTCGGCAGCTCGATGCCGATTTCCCGGACCGGGAACTCGAACAGGACCTTTTCGAGAATCCGGCGGATCCCCGCCTCTTCCAGCTCCAGACAGTTGACCGGCATCACCGGGACGCCGTATTTGGCCTCCAGCTCGGCGCTGAGCTGCAATGTCGCGGAGGAGGTGGGATTGACGGAGTTGAGCAGCACCACGAAGGGCTTGTGGATATCCTGCAGTTCCCGGACGACCCTCTCCTCCGCCTCGGCATACTCTTCGCGGGGGATCTCGGTGATGCTGCCGTCGGTCGTCACGACCAGGCCGATGGTCGAATGCTCGTTGATGACCTTGCGGGTGCCGAGTTCGGCCGCCATGTTGAAGGGGACTTCCTCTTCGAACCACGGGGTCTTGACCATCCGGGGCGCGTTGTCCTCGATATATCCCAACGCTGAGGGGACGATGTACCCCACGCAGTCGATCATCCGCACATTGAGGGTAGCGGTGCCGTCCACGGTGATGGTGACCGCATCCTCGGGGATGAATTTCGGTTCGGTGGTCATGATGGTCCGGCCGGCCGAGGACTGGGGCAGCTCGTCGGTAGCCCGTTCCTTTTTATATTCGCTGTCGATGTTCGGAATCACCA
>CABQAA010000023.1 GCA_902461995.1 uncultured Oscillospiraceae bacterium
CTCTTGCCGTCTTTATGGACATCTGTGAACGAAAATCAGCTTGCCGTGGAGGCGCGGAAAAGACCGGCAAAATCGTCAGCGGCGGACGAAAATTGTTTGTGACTGTATGCGCCGCAAAAAGTCCTTCCGTGCGGATCGGATACGGAGGCTTCCGGGATAAGCGTTCGCTTGCAGAAAGAGCTTCGTGTCAGCACGGACGAAGTTTACGGAATTTGATCGTACCCTAAATTCCTGCCGGACAGCCCAAATGAGTGGGTTGGTTGAATCTTGCTTCAACAACCGGCATTGCGCAGTCATTTGTATATGACGCTTCCCTTTCGGGAAGTATGCGCTGTGGGATATCCGGGAACCCCGGATAAGCCCTTAGTACTAACCTCACCGCTTCAACTGAATATGACGCTCGTTTCGATAGGAAAATATGACCGTCTCTTTGAAATAATATATGACGGTCATTCCGAAAGCCGCCCCGTGATATGAACAGCAAGGCTTCCCAAGGAGACAGAAAAAGAAAACGTGAGAAACGACGCTCCTGACTGTGAAAAAGTACCTGGGTGAACTATGCCTTGCTGACAGTTTGATATGAGAGCTTTGATATGACCTCCCTTTTGAGAGTTCCACGCACCTGCGGGTGCGTGTTCCGGCTGTCTGCTGTTCATCATAAAGCAGAGCAGGCAGTCGTTTTGAAATGATAAACAGCAGACAGCCGGGTAATAATAATCCCGTAAAAAGTCCGGACCGGGAATAGGATTTTCATTTTGATATGACCGGCGCGAAAATTGAATAGACTATGAGAATTTTCATCAGCAGAACCGTCATGGTTTTGCTGACGAATTTTTTTATGTCTGCCGCCCACCTGTGATTTTCGTTCTGAAATGAAATATGCCTGTCGTTTTGATATGACGGGCGATTTTTTAAATGTTTTCTTGAAACGGGAATAAAACCACCCCCATATTGTTAAGCAGCAGTTTTAATTTGCTGTGAATGACTTGACTGACGGATATTTTCGTCTGCGGAATAACTGCTGAAAAAATCGTCAGAGGAAGGGCTGACGGAAAGGGGGAAAAACCATATGCCAAAAGAATTGACAGCAAGGGACAATCTCACCGCACAGCTTGACGCAATCAAGCGTCATGCGAATATGAACTCCTACGGTTCCAGAAATCGGTACTATGACGCAAGCAAACGGTTCTGTGATTTCGCCGCCGATACCTTTAAGCTGCAAAAGTTTGCGAATGTGCAGGGCAAGCATATCCGTGCCTATGTAGACTATATGGAAGAAAAGGGGCTTGCTCCGTCCACCATGCGCACCGAATTGTCCGGTATCCGGTATTTTTATGATTTTTCCGGCGGGAAGAATGTGCTGCCGGATGAAATCAGCAGTGCGGCAGGACGTGCAAATGAGCTGAACCGCCCGGATGCAGAAATCGCCGTAAATCTCACTTCCCAGTTTGGTCTGCGGATTGAGGAATGTGCAAAGGTTCGGACAGAGGATATCACCAACGCCCTGCGGTATGGTGAATTACACGTTAATGGCAAGGGTGGACAGGAACGAAATGTCCCGGTGGAGACAAAGGAACAGAAAGCGTTGTTGATCCGGCTTCGGGACTATGCGAAGCTGCACAATTTGCAGCCGGGGGATTATCTCATCAGCCGGAGAGGAAAATACGGCGTACAGCGTGAGATCATGTCTCTGAAAAACTGGATGACAAACAGCCGGAAGGAGTTTACCGATCCAAACCGCACCGAAAAGGTTAAGCCGGGAGAAAAGCCCCGTACTTCCCACATCTCATGGCACGGCCTGCGGTATTACTACGCACAGGAGACCTACAAACGCCTGAAAGAACAGGGCGTTAAGGATGTGGACAGGCAGGTCAGTGAACGGCTGGGGTATCACCGGAAAGACGTGACGAGAATTTATCTAGACGATCAAAACGAAGGAGGAATGATAACCCATATCAAAAAGGAGGATTGTTTCTTGAAGCAAAAAGCAACGCTGAAAGAACTACGGGAACGTTTTGATGATAAACCGACAAGCAAAAGCGCTTATACCGTGGACGGCATTGCCTACACCGTTGTGAGCCACTATGCAGGTGAAAAAGATATTGATGAAGTGATAGAGAAAATCACCGTAGAACGGGCGTATACCGATATGTCTTTACCCAAAACACAGCAGAATTAACGCAGCAGGTCAGGCGGCTTGATTGCAGTATGCGAAATGTGGTATAATTGAAGCATACAAAATCAAGCCGCTTTGACAGAATAGAAGTAAAAGAATGGTGTCAAAGCAAAAACTAAATACGAAAGCCGGGCTGTATTTCAGACTATCCAAAGATGATGAGCGTGCCGGTGAGTCCCTATCCATTGAGAACCCAAAATACATCTTGTGCTTGAGAACGAAAATGCCGTCCGTCAGGAGTATGTAAGCAGACTGAGCAGGCAGACCGAAAAGCAGAATATTGTTGACCGCAAAAGGAGCAGAAAACTGGCGGCAAGGCTTTCGGAACTGGAACGGCTGACATCTTCGGTATACGAGGACAAGGTGACAGGCAAAATCCCGGAGGAAGTCTGTATCAGTCTGCTTGAAAAGTATCAGGCAGAGAAAATTTCCGTAAAGTCAGAACTTGCGGAATTGGAGCGCAAAGCAGCGGACACCCGGCGGGAGCAGGCAGATGTGGACGAATGCCCCGGCAAGTACAGCAAAGCTCCGAGAGAAATCCACATTTATTACAAGCTGATTGACAAGCAAGACAGTCAGCAGCAAAAACTCTCTTGGCAAAATCTTAATGTGTGACGATTCTTGATTTGTACTACCGTGCACATCTTTACCTTTATGATGGCAAAAGTTTGCCGTCCCGTTATTCTCATGCCGCAGGGATAAAAATGCGGAAACGAGGGAGACGTGCCGGTCATCAGGCCGTCCCGTCCTCCTGCTGGCGTACGTACATACGCCGCCAGCTCACGAATCCATAGATATCGTTTATGAAAAACGTCACGAAACAGATCGCGACCGAAACGTAAGCCGCATCGGCTATGGCTGCCAAAACCCATAGAACGATCAGCACCAAATCGTTAGCGGCATAGCCAAGCGCGTAAAAAGCGCTTCTTCTGAAAGTCAGATAAACGGCCAGAAAACTCGTCGTGACGGAGATGGTGCTCGGTATCAGGTTCGCCGTGTTAAACGCTTTTAAAATAAAGAAAAACAGGACGGTGACGCCGGCGGCGAGCAGGCTCATCCACACAATTTCTTTTCCTCCAAGGCGATTTACCCGGACCTCCGACCGGTTGCCGTTGTAGGGATGCCGCAGCCATGAAAGCAGGGCCAAAACGGCCATGGGGGCCGTCATGCCAAGATACGTAATCATCTCTCCATAATAGGAAAAACCCAGAGATATAAAGCCGTAGAAAATACTGAACAGAATCATCAAGAGCTGTCCAAGCGGGTTCCCTTTGGCATTGAAAAGCAAGGAAGTAACCCCGATGATGGAGGCGATCAGCGTCGGGTAGTTCTCTTTGTCGAATAAGTAGAAGGAGCCCGTAATCAGCAAAACCGAGGAAGACCATAATACAATTTCTCCTTTGGTAAAATAATTCAATAAAGATTTGACTTTGTTCATACAGACATCCTCCAAAAAATAAGCATCCGCGTACACATCTTCCAAGACCTAACGATGTGTAAACGGATGCTCTCGCATGCACTACCCGGTGGCAGTTTATTTTTTTCGATTATATCACCCGGCCGCAACATCGTCAAGAGCCGTATAGCTTCCCGGGATTCCCCTCCCGGTACGGTTCTCGGCGGGTTTGCCGACAAGGGGATTTTACCCGTCTGACAGCACGGCGGACAAAAAATATCACAGTTCCACATAAAACAATCTCAGGGCTTGCACTTTATATCTTAGAATGATATAATAGGGTCACGGTTGTGATCGCCATAAAATTTTTATAGAATGGATGCAGATGTATGGGAACTTCAATCAACGGCCCCCAGATGCGCAAAAGCAATATCTGCACACTGCTTTCGGAAATAAAGAATAACGCTCCTCTCTCCAAACGCGATCTGCAGGACAGGACGGGGCTGAGCTGGGGCGCCATTTCCTCCATCACCGCTATGCTGTGTGATAAGGGCTTCATCGTCCCCATGGGGAAGCAGCGGACCAATGTGGGGCGCAAGCCGTTTCAGCTCGATATCAACCCCAATGATTATTTCATTATCGGGGTGGACCTGAACATTTCGGGTCTGTGTGGCGTGCTGGTTGATGTCAAGGGGCGGGTTGTCCGGGAATGGATGCGTTATCTTACCCACAATACGTACGACTGTGTCATGGACACGCTGACCGCCCTTCTTGACGAGATAGTGAGCGCTTATTCCCACAAGCACATCTGTGGGATCGGTTTGGCAGTGCAGGGCATTGTCGATTCTGAAAACGGGATTTCCGAGCTGCTGCCCCAGGTGCAGAACTGGAAGAACGTCCCTATTCAGAAAATAGTGGAGGAACGATATGGCTTCCCCACCCTGATCCTGCACGACCCGAACTGTATTATGGAGGCAGAGCGTGCCTTCGGCGCCACCATGCTGGGCTCGGCGGACAACGCCATCCTGCTGCGTATCGACAACGGCATCGGGATGTCGGTTCTGGTCAACCGCACGGTCTATATCGGCTCCAACGGAAAGGCGGGTGAGCTTGGCCATATTTCCGTCGATCGGAACGGGGCGCTGTGCGTCTGCGGGAATCGGGGCTGCCTTGAGGAATACGCTTCGGGGGAGGGGCTGATGCGCCGCTTCATTGAGCAGGTAAACCAGGGACGGAAGTCTTTGGTTTCAGCCTATGAGGTCGGTCTCAACTACCATATGCTGGTGGACGCGGCAAGACAGGGCGATCCGCTGTGTATGGATCTTTTTAAACAGATGGGGACATATCTGGGCTTTTCCATAAGCCTGCTGCTGAATCTTTTCAACCCGGATGTGGTGGTGCTGTACGGCAGCCTGGCCGATCAGCACGAGCTGTACGAGGACGCTATGTTCGAAGAAATTGCCCGCTATGTTTACAAGAATATACCGGTGAAGATTCAGTATTCCGGAATGGGGAAAAACGCGGCGGCCCAAGGGGTAGCGCTGGCGATGTCGGAGCGGGTCATCATGGCGTTTGCCGATGACATTATCGGCGGAATGGACGAACAGGACGTGACGATTTAACCGTGAATGGCCGTGTTGAGGGAGTTTGTCGCCGCCAATTATATCAATATATGATATAATTGGCACTCTAAATAAGAACGAGGAGGGGACAGAAAGGCGGATTGTGGAATCGTCACATGCACTTTTGTGTGATGGAACGCCTGGATCCGGCCGGATAGAAGCGGGGCTGCCCGCCCTTATACCGAAATGGAGGAGTGTGAAGATGGAGTACTGTTTGGGATTGGATATCGGCGGCACCAAAACGGCGGTGGTGCTGTATGACCGCGAATTCCGCCGGGTGGGCAAGACGGAAATGCCCACCGAGCCGGAGCGGGGCTGCCGGGAGCTGGTCGGCCGCATGGCGTCGGCGGCCGGCGTGCTTTTGAAGGAAAAGGGCGTCGGCATGCCGTCGTTGCTCGCGGCCGGAGTGGCCTGCCCAGGCCCCCTGGATCTGCGGCAGGGCCGGATTGTGTATATCCCCACCATGGGGTTTGCCGGCGAGCCGCTCGCTGCCATGCTGGAAGAGGCGCTCGGCCTGCCGGTGGCCTTGGAGAACGATACCAACGCGGCTGCCTTGTGTGAGAGCGTCTTTGGACAGGGGCGCGGCCGGGAGCTGGTGGTGTATATCACTGTCAGCACCGGTGTGGGCTGCGGCATCGTGTATGACCGCCGGATCGTGGATGGGGCGGCCTTCGCCGCCGGAGAGCTGGGCCATTTCAAGGTGGTGCGGAACGGCCGGCCCTGCTCCTGTGGAGGACGGGGTTGCCTGGAGGCCTATGCCTCGGGGACGGCGGTGGCACGCATCGCCTCGGAACGGTATGGCCGGGCGATGGACGCCAAGGCAGTATATGCTCTGGCGCGGCAGGGAGATGAACCGGCGTGCGCGGTCGTGCGGGAGGCGGCGGAGCATCTGGGCTATGCCGTGGCGGCGGTGTGCCAGCTGCTGGACCCGGATATCGTGGTGTTGGGGGGGAGCGTAACTAGGGATTACGATGTGTTCGGGGAACTCCTGCTGGCGTCGGCCAAGGCTTACATACAACCGATACCCGGCCGGTCGGTCCGGCTGGCGGTCTCGGAGTTCGACGGAGAGCAGGTAGCGCTGGGTGCCGCTTGGTATGCGGCACAAAAACGTGGGCTGACCGCGGCTCAATATATAGAGAAAGGATGATGAACATGGAAAAGATCAAGATCGGGCTGGTGGGTACCAGCCAACTGAGCTTCCCTGGGGATAAGCAAGGCGCCTTCCAACGGGGGGCCGAGGGGATGGAGCGGCTCGCCAAAACGCTGGACTTTGAGCTCACGGTGTATCCGGAGACGGTGATCACCCGGGAAGATGCCCAGCGGGCGGTGGCGGTGATGGAGGGGGAGCGGATCGATTTTCTGCTGGTACAGCACACCTCCTATACCTCGGGCCATGTCTCGCCGGTTCTGGCGAAAATCAAGGCCCGGGTCGGGTATTGGGCTATTCCCGAGGACGGACGGGAGGGCGTCGTGCCCTTCAATTCCTTCTGCAGCGTGAATATGCATATGGGGATCGTGGCGCATTACTTGCGGGATTACGGCATCAAAATCAAATGGTTTTTCGGCAATGCGGAAGATCCGGACTTTGTCCGTCGACTCTCCGTCACAGTGAGGGCCTTGACCGCCATTAAAAATTTGTGTGCCTCCCGGGTGGCCCTGATCGGGGGGATCGCGCCCGGCTTCAACGATCTATACGACGACGAACGGAATATCAACAAGCGCTTCGAGGGGCTGTATTTCAACCGGCTGCACGAGTATTCCGAGATCAAGGACCGCGCCCTTGCCTATCCGGACGCACAGGCGGAAAAGGTCGCTGAGAGCATGGTCTCCTGCTCCGGCGGGATCCTCAACGACGCGGCCAAAAAGACCCTGGTCGTCAGCGCCCGCATTTACATGGCCTACCGCGACTTCATAAGTGAAAACCGGTACGACGCCCTGGCGGTCAGCTGCTGGCCGAAATTCCAGGAAGACTTCGAGTATTCCGTCTGCTCGGTGGTAGGCCAGCTCAACGACGAGGGCACGGTGGTGTCCTGTGAGGGCGATGTGCTCAGCGCCATCAGTATGCTGGCGCTGCGGTATCTGGCGGGGGGGCAGCCGGTGATGCTGATGGATCTGGGTGCCTTTGACCCGGCTGACGATTCCCTGCTGCTGTGGCACTGCGGTCCGGCGGCCTCGCACTTCTGCCGGCGGAACGGCTATAAACTCAGCGTCAACTATCACGGTATGGCGCACGAACCCGGCAAGGGTGTCACCTCCTGCTCGGGCGTGACGCGGGATATGGTGTTCGATGAAAACGATGTCACGGTCATGCGCTTTTCCGGCGAATGCGACCGGCTGCTGCAGATGGGCGGGCGGTTCATGGGCGATAAAAAGCCCAGCTTTTATGGTTCCCGCGGCTGGATGGACGGCCTGACCCTGAACGGGGATCCCGTTTCGGCCAAGGATGCGGTCAACACCCTGCTGGTCAGCGGCTTCCAGCATCATTTCCCGGTGGTGCTCGGCCATTACGTGCAGGAGATCAAGGAAATGGCCGCCTGGTTGGGCCTGGACGCCATCCAGAAAATTCCATATGAGGACAGCCTCCAAATCCTGTAAAATGAGAGAGGATGAGATACCATGAAGAATGCCATGACCATACGTGAGATGATGTCGGCCGCCCGAGAGCTCAAACAACAAGGGGAACGCTTTACCCTGCTCGGGGTGGGCCCCATGTCCAAGACCCTGCTGACCGCCGCCCTCTCGCTGGCGAAGGAGCGGGATTTCCCGCTCATGCTGATCGCCAGCCGCAACCAGGTGGACAGCGATGAATTCGGGCACGGCTATGTGTGCGGATGGGATCAGGATCGGTTCGTGCGGGATGTGGAGGCCGCCGCGGCGTCGGTGGGATTTGACGGTCTTGTATATCTCTGCCGTGACCACGGAGGCCCGTGGCAGCGGGATGAGGAGCGGGCCGCCGGCCTGCCGGTGGAAGAGGCGATGGAGATCTGCCTGCGCTCCTATAAGCACGATATGGACAGCGGCTTCGACCTGCTGCACATCGATCCCACCAAGGACCCGCATATAAAAGGGACCGTCCCGCTGGAACTGGTGCTGGACCGCACGGCAGAGCTCATCGGGGAGCTGGAACGCTACCGTCTGGAAAAGGGCCTCCCCGAGATCGGGTATGAGGCGGGCACCGAAGAAACCAACGGCGGGCTGACGTCGGTGGAGGCTTTCAGCGATTTTGTGGACCGACTGGTGGCCCTGATGGCAAGCAAAGGCCTGCAGCCGCCCGAGTTCGTGGTCGGACAGACCGGAACCCTGACCCGGCTGACCGAAAACGTGGGCCATTTCAATCGGGAAAACGCCCGGCGGCTTTCGGAAAACGCCGAAAAACACGGCGTGGGCATCAAGGAGCACAACGGGGATTATCTCTCCGACGCCTTGCTGCTGGAGCATTTGCCCCTCGGCGTGACGGCGATGAATGTGGCGCCGGAATTCGGGGTGGTCGAAACCCGGGCCTGGCTGACACTGGCCAAGGTCGAGACTCAGCATATCGATGCCGGCCGGCGGTCGGATCTGACGGCTCGGATGACCGAGCAGGCGGTCGGGTGCGAGCGATGGCGCAAATGGATGGTGGGAGAGACCATGTCCCTGCCGGTAGAGGAGGCCCTGAAGGACGCGGAACTTTCGGCGCAGATCACCGACATCTGCGGGCATTATACCTACGAGATCCCGGCTGTCCGGGAGGCCATGGATGTCCTGCGGAGCAACCTGGCCGATCTCGGGATCGATGCGGATGCCTATGTCGCCTGTAAAATCAAGGCCTCCCTGGATCGGTATGCCTATTGTTTCGGGCTGTATGGCCTGACCGGTAAGCTGATAAGGAAAAATAGTGGAGAAAAATAGCAAAAACATCGACACAAGTACTTGACGTTTGCGGCAACTTGCTGTAATATATAAACAAATGATATAATTAAACGCAAAATACCGGCCCACGCGGCTGGAAGGGAAGTGGGAGGATGGAAGAACAGGCGGAAAAGACACCTGCGGAGGGCAGCCGCATCCGGCGATCTTTGTCTACCTGGTGGGAGTATCGCGTCAACGGCGGCCCGCTGGAACAAAAGAAAGTGCCGTTTTCGGCCTTTTGCGTGGGGGAGTCGGCGTGCAGGCTGACTTTTTCGGTCCCAGATGGGCCTCCGGGCCGGATTTTGCTGTGTTTTGAAGGCATTACATATGCAGCTGAGGTCGAGCTCAACGGCCGTTTTCTCGGAGAAATGCGCCCCTATTGCCCTTACGATTTCGATATCACGGGCCTTCTGTCCCGCACCGATAACACCCTGACGGTCGCCCTGCGGGATATGGGCCTCCCCTTCGGCCCGGCGGAGGGCTGGGAGAACTACGGCGGCATCATCCGGGAGGTTTATCTCCAATATATACCAGACGTTTATATAAAGGACTATTGTTGGCGTCCGGCGCTCTCCGGGGATCTCCAGCAGGCGCAGTGCCGCCTGGAGGTCTTCCCGGACGGAGAAGACTTCGCCGGCTATACCGCGAAAGCCCGGCTGCTTGACGGCGGCGCCTGTGTCGCCGAAACAGAGAGCAGGGACAGCTTCGTTCTGGAGTGGACGTTGGAGCATCCCCGCCTCTGGTCCCCGGCATCCCCCCATCTCTACACGCTGGAAATTCAGCTTCTGCGCGGGGGACGGGTGGTGGACGTTCTCAGCGAGCAGGTCGGATTTAAGGACCTGCGGATACAGGGGAACCGCTTTCTGCTCAATGGGGAGCCCTTCTTTCTCATCGGGGTCTGCCGGCACGATACCTGGGGCCTCGACGGCGGGCACACGCTGACCGAGGAACAGATGCGAAGGGACATGCGGATGATTAAAAACACCGGGGCCAATTACGTGCGCCTGGTGCATTATCCCCACAATCGGCGGATCGTCGAATTGGCCGACGAGTTCGGCCTGCTGGTGAGCGAGGAGCCGGGCCTGTGGGATTCCGACCTGACCAACCCCGCCGTCACCGCGGCCGCCCTGGAGGTGCTCGAACGCACGGTCAAACGGGACCGCAACCGCGTGTCAGTGGCGTTTTGGCTGGCCTTCAACGAGTGCCGCTTCACGCCGGAGTTCCTGGCCGATGCGGCAGCGGTCTGCCGCCGGTACGATACCCGGATGGTGTCTGGGGCCAACTTCATGAACCTTAAACGGACCAAGGAGCTGTTTACCGAGCAGCACATCGATTTCTATACCTTTCATCCTTACGGAGACCAGACCACCTCGGTCACTGCAGGGGTGGATGCCGAGACGGGCCCGGTTTCCCTCCGGACGGTCTTCGAAACGCTGGACGACAAGCCGCTGGTTTTCACCGAATGGGGCGGCTGGCCGGTGATGGGCAACCCCACCCTGTTCGGCCGCTTTATGGACGTGATGTTCGAGGCCGGAGAGAGCGGGGAGCGGGGAAAAACCCTCGCGGGTATGGCATATTGGTCATGGGCGGATATCGTCGAGACCAACCGCGGCCTGCCGGCCTGCCGGGACGGCATCCTCAACGAAGGGCTGGTGGATGTGGACCGGAACCCGCGGGGCAACCTGGATGTCTTTACGCGAAAGATCGCGGAACGCGGCCTGCCGCGTGTCCGCCCGTCCGGCCGTCTGGAAGTCCTGAGCGGCTGCGCGGCCCGGGTGGGGGCGGCCTATCGGACGGTGGCGCTGCCCGCCGCGGACAGCAGCGCGGAATGGACCGTTCTGCTGGAGCGTGCGGAGGCCCTGCTCGGCCGTTGCCATAAAAAGGCCCGCAGGCTGACGCATGGTCCCGTGCTGCCGGAGGATTGCCGCTCTATGGGGACTCTGCCTGTCGATCTGCGCCAAGGCAGACCACTGGTGATGTGGCACGCCACAGAAGAGGTGGAAATCCCGGTAGGCTTCTCGGCTGATGCCCTTTACTTTATCGGCCAGGCCAGTCTTTTGGCGGGCTATCCCCTCTGCGGGGAAAAGGAAGCGGAGGCGGCCCGGTACGACATCGTATTCGAGGACGGCGGCGTCCAGAGCATCCCGCTGAGGGATGGCGTGGAATTCGCCTCCGCCTTCGGCCTGGCGGGACCCTCTCGCATCGACCCTCGGGCAAGGCGGGCGGTGCGCACTCTGCAAGTGTCATATGACCTCAACTGGGAGGTCTACTATCTGAATACCCTCCGGGTGGAGCTGCCGAGGGGACGGCTGGTCAAGAGTATCCGAATCCGGCCGCTTCTCGAGGAATACGCGCTGCTTCTCTATGGCATCACAGCGGAACTTCTCGACGAGAACGGGATTTGTCAGACACATCGTGTGGGGCTGAATTCCTCCTCATCTGTATTGTAAAGCCCCGAAAACCGACGTTTTCCGGCGGGCTTGTCCGGCACAACCCCCAAATCGGCATACCGGATCAATTCATTCTGCATTGGCACAAAACCCTGAGAAGGAATCCATACTGTATTTTGGGAGGTATATCTATGGGAAAGAGCAAACTCCGCATCCTGTCGTGTCTGTCGGCCGCCCTTCTGCTGTGCGGCCTCGGCGCCTGTAAACCCGGGGAGAAAACCCCTGCCTCCGGAACAAACCCCAGTTCCGCCGGCACCAGCACCGCCTCCAAGGAGGTCATCTTCGGCTCCCACTATATCCCCACCTGGGATCCGACCTATGTCGATCCCGTGACCGGGGACATCGCGGTTTCACCGGAGCAGATGGAGGTCATCGAGGCGGCGACTAAAGCCGTCAAGGACCAGCTCGGCGTCACCATCAAATGGGTGCAGTGGGAGCACGGCGTCGGAGAGGACCTGCTCCCGAGCGTCCTGTCCGGCAAGCCGATCTGTGACCTCGCGATGGTCTCCAACGCCAGCCAGGGCGGCCTGATCGAGCAAGGGATCCTCCAGAGCCTGGAATCCTATGCCGATATCTTCACCGGCGACGAGGACGCCGCCTGGATGCTGATGGATCCTGTCTTCGGCAAACGGCTGTTCCTGAATTTTGAGCTCTCCTATCTCCGCACCGGTCCGCTGCTTTTCAACATCACGTATATCGAACAGGTGGACGCCCTGAAGGAAAACGGGAAGACGGTCTACCCTACCGACCTGTATAAACAGGGCAAATGGACCTGGTCGGTGTTCCAGGATTACCTGACCAAGATCAAGGCCTATTTTGCCGACAAGCCGGCGCCCATCCGCCCCGACAAGATGATTAACGCGTTCGAGTCGGATTACCGTTTTTCCATCCGGGCGGCCATGCTGGCCTCGGGTGTTCCGATCTATGGGAAGAACGGCTTTGAAAAGTGTACGTCATCCGAGGCGGTCAAGGCGGTCAACTTCGTCAAGGATCTTGTGGATAAAAAGCTGCTAATCAGTGAGCTGGAAAACAGCATCTACCCCGGCTTCACCTGGGCGGACAATAACTTCGCCAACGGCGAAGCGGTCTTCCTCGATTCGAGGCAGTGGACGGCTCAGGGCTGTGGCTCCCAGCTGGCCTCCCGCGGTGAAAGTATGGGTCTGGTTCCGTGGCCCCGTCCCGACGACTATGCCGCCGACGACCCCCGGTATCAGCAGGTCTCCACCCCCAACGATTCCTTCATCCTGCTCAAAGGCGTGTCCGAAGAGCAGTCCCGGCTGGCGCTCGAGGCATATAAGATCTATTTCCAGACCTACTACGCCGCCAAGTCCGGCGGCAGCAAATCGATGGACTTCTTCTCCGATGAAAACGCTGAAAAGGAAGCCATTGAAAAGAACCTCGACATCTTCCATGAGAAGATCGGCCCGGATATCCTGGAGATCTTTAAGAACTACTGCCCCATGGAATTCAATGACTATTCCATGATGCTCAGCCAAATGTACGGCTTTACCGAGATTGCAGGCAAGTCCATTTACGAGGGGACGTCCTCCTTTGAGGTCGGTATCGCGGAAAACATCGGCGCTCTGAACGAAGCCATCGGCAAGATCGAGGCGGCGGCCGAAGCCATAAAGTAGCAGGCTCTGCCCGGCCGGGACGGCCTATTGTCCCGGCCGGCA
>CABQAA010000024.1 GCA_902461995.1 uncultured Oscillospiraceae bacterium
ACGATAGAGCATCTCGGCCCAATCCTGCGCCTCGGTGCCGCCCGCGCCCGCGTGGAAGGTGATGATGGCGTTGCGGCTGTCGTATTCGCCGGTCAGCAGGGTGGCGAGCCGCTGTTCGTCGAGCGCGGCCTCGATCCGATCCACGCCGGCCGTGCACTCCTCGAGCAGGGACAAGTCCCCCTCCTCGTCCGCCAGGCCGATGAGGGTGAGGGTATCGTGATAATCCCGCAGCAGCCGTTCGTACCGTTCGATCCCGTCCGCCAGAAGGGCGGCGCGCTGGGTGACCTTCTGGGCGGACTCCATATCGTCCCAAAAGCCGTCGGCGGCGGCCTTCATCGCGAGTTCTTCCGCCTCCCGCTTCATTTGCGGCAGACCGATGGCCCCCGCCAGATCCTCGATCTGGGGATACAGCCCTTCCAGCCTCTGCCGCAATTCTTCAAACTGTAGCATGTGTTCACCCGTGCCTTTCCTTCATTCCGTCCGCATCCGATCATAGCCCACCTATTATAGCGGATTCGGGACGTGTTGTAAAGGTGAAATTGGGCGAAAACGTCCTTTTTAGCCCCGTTTTTCAAGCAATTCCGGGGAAACGCTTGACGTCGGGGTTCAACCCTGCTATACTATTTGAGCGTCTTTGACGGGACAGGTCTGTCCCCGCGGCGGATCCGTCGCCGGTCAAAGCGGGCAAACATCCTTGCCCCGTTCTGAGAAACGGGGCCATCAGACCATGAGGAGGTGCAACCAAATGCCCATTATCAAAGGTTCCTACGAGGCTGTCTTCATCTATTCGATGACCCTCGGAGAGGAAGGCGTCGCCGCTCTTGCGGAGAAGTTCAAGACCCTGATCGCCGACAATGCCGAACTCGGCGATATCGACGAATGGGGAAAACGCCGTCTGGCGTATCCCATCAACGACGAGAACGACGGGTTCTATGTGCTGTACAATTTTGTCAGCGGCCCGGAATTCCCCGCCGAACTGGACCGTGTGAGCAAGATCACCGATGGTGTTCTGCGCTCGATGATCGTCCGCAAGGACAAGTAAGGAGGGTGTGAAATGCTCAACAGTGTCTGTCTGATGGGCCGCCTCGTGGCGGATCCCGAGCTGCGTCACACTCCGTCCCAGGTCCCGGTGTGCAGTTTCCGCATTGCGGTGGACCGCACCTATCAGCCCAAGGGCCAGGAGAAACAAACCGATTTCATCAATATTGTCACCTGGCGGAGCACGGCCGAGTTCGTCAGCCGCTATTTCCGTAAGGGACAGCTTGTCGCCATCCAGGGCTCCATTCAGACAAGCTCCTACACCGACAAGGACGGCAACAAACGTACCTCCTTCGACGTGGTGGCCGACAACGTGTTCTTTGCCGAGCCCAAACGGGACGGCACGTCCTCCGGAAACCGGTACGATTCCCAGATCCCGCAGTATAACGAGGGGGCTCCGGCCTTCCAGAACGCGGGTTCGGGGGATTTTGAAGAGATCGTGGGGGACGACGATCTGCCCTTCTGATGAAAAGGGCCGCATGTTGACTTTTCCGGCCGCCTCCGCATGTTGCGGAGCCGCGGCGCTATTTTGAAGTAAAGGAGGCCATTCGCATGGCTGACAGACCGGAGAGATCCGAGCGCTCGGAGCGCCCTTCCCGGGGCCGTAAAGGCCGCCGCAAGGTGTGCAGCTTCTGCGTCGATAAGATCGATACCATCGATTACAAAGATGTCGCGCGCCTGCGCCGTTTTGTGTCCGAGCGGGCGAAAATCCTGCCCCGCCGTGTCACCGGCACCTGCGCCCGCCATCAGCGGGAACTGACCGTCGCGATCAAGCGCGCGCGTCAGATTGCGCTCATGCCTTTCGTGAGCGACTGATTCCGTCATTCGTTCCCCCGCAGCGGCAAAGGCCGCTGCGGGGGGCCTTTTTTTATCCCATACTTTGGACCCGCTCCTCCCCCGCCGGCATCCGACACCCTTTGACAAGGAATTTCCCCAGGCATTTTCTTTGATTTTGTGCTATACTATCCATAGGACCTGTTCCTTACACGATTTTCGACAAGGGGGTTGTCCTATGAACAAGAACACCGTCATCACCATTGGCCGCCAGTTTGGCAGCGGCGGGCGGGAAGTCGGGCGCCGCATCGCGGAAGAACTGGGGATTCCTTTTTACGACAAGGAGCTGCTCGCCCATGCTGCCAAGGAAAGCGGCATGTCCAAAGAGCTGTTTGAAAATTACGACGAGGCCCCCACCAACAGCCTCCTCTATTCCTTGTCCATGAGTGCCTATTCGATGGGGAACCTGAGCGCCGCGTCCTTCAATCTGCCCCTCAATCACAAGGTTTTTCTCGCCCAGTTCGACGCGATCAAAAAGCTCGCCGACCAGGGGGGCTGCGTCATCGTGGGCCGCTGCGCAGATTACGCCCTGGCCAAGCATCCCCATCTCGTGAATGTGTTTATCTACGCCGATATTCAAAAACGGGCCGCACGGGTGGCCGAGTACGAGGGGATTCCGCTCAAAGAGGCGGAGGAACGCGCGCTCAAAACCGATAAGAAACGCGCCAGCTATTACAATTTCTATTCCAATAAAAAATGGGGCGCCGTCGAGAGCTATCACCTCTCGGTTGACAGCGGCGCCATCAATCTGAACAATACCGTGAAGCTGATTCTCGACTTTGCGGAGATGAAAGAGCCGGTGTGACCGGCACCCGAACCCGCCTACGGGCGCAGGAACCGGTCCTGGGCCGCAGCCCTGTCTGTATCGTCGGTTCAGGTGTCTGTACCGGGGAGGCTTTCCTAAAAGAATTGCCAGGGGTCCGGGGGAACCCCGGCGGCGTTTTTGCCTTCTTTTGCAGCCGAGGGCAAAAGAAGGTGGCCCGCAGGCCAAACTTAACTTGATCTTATAATGTTTTATGCGCTCATGCCGCGCAGGCACCTCCTTTCTCTGCGCGGAGAAAGGAGGCAAAGACGCGATAAAATTTGCCGGTTTTCTCTTGATGAAAACCGGCGACGACGTTTTCACCTGAACCGGCCCATACAAGCAGGGCTGCGGCCCGGGATATGGGGTACTTCCTATCCCGGGAGTTTTTTGCCCGTCTTTATTCCTGTTTACATGATAAAAGCCTCTGAGGTGCAACCCTCAGAGGCTTTTTGCGTGAGTTCTTTTGCGAGGGGCTAATTAGCCAAACACGAACAACTGTTGGTATATTCGTTTTTCTAATCCTTTATACTGTTTATGTCAAGAACAGTTGAGACCATGAAAAGGAGTTGATCCATCCCTATGAAGAGCTACACGGTGGAACTAAGCGACGAGCTGTACCAGATATACGAGGATATCGCCAAGCTGAATGAAAAGCCAGTCGAGGAATGCCTGTCCATCATCCTGGAACGGGTGATCCGCACCATGCTCCGCCCCGTGGAGCCGGACGAGAGGCCGTAAAGCTTCCCTGTACGAAGGAAACGCCCTGTCCCGGCCAATGGCCGGGACAGGACGCTGTGTCGTCTTTACAGAACCGGCACCACATCGGTGCCCTGCTCCAGCATGCCGAGCAGGCGGTCGCAGATCATCAGGCAGCGGGGGAGATGATAAGGCCCTTTCCACATGGATCCCTTCTGGGTATGGGATACCGTGCCGTCCCGATGGAGATAGCCGTACCACTCGCCGCACTCCCGGTCGGCGAAATGCCCGAAGGCATAGGCGTGCACCTTTTCGAACCAGTCCCAGTACCGCTCTTCCCCTGTCAGTCCGTAGGCCATCAGGGTCGCGATGAGCACCTCGTTATGCACCCACCAGAGCTTCATGTCCCACTCGAGCTGTTCGCAGGGGCGGCCGTCCAGATCCACGAAATAGAACATGCCGCCGTATTCCTTGTCCCATCCCCGCTCCAGGGACCAGTCCAGGATATTCAGCGCCTTTTGCAGCAGTTCCCGGTCCCCGGTAAACACCGCCTCATTCATCAGGAACCAGGCATTTTCACAGGAATGGCCTGGGTTGACGGTCCGGCCGGCGGGGTTGTCCGTATGGGAGCCGTCGGGCAGCACCGTTTCGAGCACGGCGTGCAGCTCGGGGCGGTAATGCCGGGTCAGGATATCCTCGGCGGCCTGACGGGCGATGCGGCCGTATTCTTCCGCCTTCGCGGGATCGCAGCGGCGCAGCACCTGGGCGCTGCTGACGAGCACCATCGGCACGGCGGCGGCATATTCCAGACGGGTCGTGTCGTAGGATTTCGGTGTGATTTTGAACGGATCGCTCGCGGGATCGCGGTACATCCTCCACATGAGGTCGAACCGGTCCTCCGCCTTGCGGAGCGCCTCCATATCCCCGGTAACGGCCGCGTATTCCGCCATGCCGACCACATAAAAGCTTTCGGAAAACATATAGCGGCGCTTGCGGAGCGGCGCGCCCTCTCGGGTCACCTGGAAAAACATCCGCCCGTCGGCATCGGTGCCGTGCTCTTCCAGAAACCGCTTGCCGAGGCATGCGGCCTCCATCCACTCCTGCCGGGTCCCGTACTGGTTACATAGAGCGGAGAAGGTCCATAGCCCCCGCCCTTGGAACCATACGGATTTGTCGGCGTTATAGCACCGCCCCTCCCGGTCCACCGAGGTGATATACCCGCCGTATTCCTTGTCCAGCAGGTCGCTTTTCAGCCAAAAGGGCACGACATCGTCGAGCAGCGCACGGCGATAGAGCGTCCGATATGCGGCCGCAGCCGCGGCATGGGGATTTTTCATAAAACCCACTCCTTTCGCTTATTGACGGATGGCTCTGGCATATTGGGCGTAGGCGGTGTAAACCTCTTCGGTATCCTCGCCTCCCAGTCCCATCCGATGCCCGGGTTCATTGAGCAGCCCGGTATACTGATAGCCGTATACCTGTTCAAGCATGTCGTAGCAGTGGATTTCCCGGATGAGCGCCTCGCAGTTTTTCGGGCGCAGCCCCTCGTCAAAGGGAAAGGCAAAAATCTCCATATCCACCCAAAAATGGGTGCCAGTCTCAGCGCACATCTCGGCAATCTGGGGGATATTGTTCTCACTGCGGGCAAAGGCGAAGGGGATCATGATGTCCAGGTTTTCAAGAATGCCCCGCCATTCGTCCCGGTACCAGTCCATGTGAATGTTGTTGGGCGCGAGCGCCACCGGCTTGGTCGGCGTCAATTCGTGGACAAAGGCCTTGTATTCACGGAAGAAGTCCTGAATGTCCTTGTATTTTTCATCCGGAACCGGATCATAGCCGTAATACAGCGCCCCCATGATTTCTTCCGACACATACCAGCCGTAAAAAGAGGGATGGTGGCCATACCGCTTGTGCAGCTCGAGGGTCACCCGTTTGTGCCATTCCAGGGACTCCGGGGAAAAATCAAACCAGGCGTACAGGCCCACCCCCGGGAACACCGCCATGCCGCATTCGTCCGCGGCCGACAGGATGGCCTCGATGGGATCTTCGGCGGCGATGGGCATCCGTCCCGGATAGAGGGCGCTGTCGTAGAAGGCCCGCCCGTCATAGGAATCCGCGGTCATGTCGTGCTGATGGACATACCGGGCGCTGTCGAAGACGTTTTGGATCAGAATGCTGGTCACGCCGATTTTGTGCATGGAATACACCTGCTGTTTCCAGCCTTCGTCCGTCAAAACCCGCAGTCCGGCATTGAAATGCCGCGCCTCGTCCTCGCTCCAATGATAGATGCTCACCCAGCAGCCGTCCAGCAGGCAGGTGGAATGTACCCGGGAGAGGATGATCTCATAGGGCTGTTCCTTTACCTCCAGCACGGTGCCGTCCTCCGACAGAAACGAGATCAGCAGGGTCAGCCGTCCGGTGATGCCGCCCATGTCGGGGTGCACCGTGTTCAGCCGCCGTCCTCCTTTGAGCGGATAGCGTCCGCACCCGCGCACCTCGCCGTTTTCCAGCCGGGCGTCGATCTGTGCAAAGGCTGCGTCATCGGTGGCAAGACGCAGCTCCAGCCGGCCGTTGACCGAAATGCGGCGGGCCGGAATGGGGGTACAGAAATGTTGGCTCATATTGGCATCATACCTTTCCGGTTTCCTGTCATGGGCCGCAGGGTCAACCGCAGATTGTAAGGAATTTTGAGCGCAGAAGGGCGTGGGGAAGAAGACCCTCCCGAATCGGAAGGGTCGGTTCCCCGGTCAATCGTCTGTCCGAAGGGCCTATTTGAGCTGGGCGTTCGCGTCGTCCACCATCTTCTGATAGCTGGTTTCATACTGGGCCAGCTTCTGGTTGATGTCTTCGCCGTTGCGGGCGTCGTAGAGCAGATAGAACGCGCCGAAGCCCCGGTCCAGGATGCCGTCAGTATAGGAGGGAATGAACAGGTTTTTCGCCAGGTTATCGTACAGTTCCTGGCTGCCTTCCTGCAGCAGGGCCTGCCGCTCGGCATCCCCTTCTCCGGCTGCCGCCAGAATCATGTCGATGAGCACGCCCGCGCTATAGGGCGCGTCGGACCCCATGGAGATGGCATATCCGGTGGAATGGCCGAAATTGCGTTTGTCCGCATTGTCGGGGCCAACCGGGAAGGGCGCCACGCCAAAATCGATATTGACGTCGCCTTTTTTCTTCATGCCGGCGAAGGTCGCCTCTTCATAGGCATAGGCGCCGTGCATGGCGGCCTTGCCTTTTAAGAACTTGTTTTGCCCCGTCACGTACCCGTTGCCGCACACCACGTTCTTGTTGAAGATATCCTGCACCATCTCGAGGGTATTGCGCATGGCGGAGGTTTTGATGTTGAGGACGTACTTGCCGTCCGTAAAGCTGACGGCGGAACAGGTGTTGGATGCCTGGAACACTTCGTCGAACATGTTTTCCAGTCCCACGATGCCGGACTCGGTATCGGTGCACTCCCGGGCGATTTCCACGAAGCTCTGCCAGGTCCAGGTTCCCGCCTCGTAGCGTTTCATCGGCTCATCCGGATCGTAGCCGCTGGCGGTCATGATATCCCGGTTGTAATAGAGCACATACGGAGTGGCGGACACGCCCGCCGCATAATACTTGCCGTCGAACTTGACGAAGTCGTCCATGACCTGGATGTTATGGCCTTTCCGCGTCAGGTCCACATACTCGTTCACCGGGGTCAGGTAATTCTTCTGGTACATGCTCAGATACTGGTCGACGCTGATGACGAAGACGTCGATGGGATCCTTGGCCGCGATCTGGGCAGCCACCTTTTCGTTCCAAAGCTGTTCCCCCACGGCTTGGAGAATCTCCACCGTTTTGCCATACTGCTGTTCAAAGGATTTGATCGCTTTGGTGTAATAGCTCGTCTCGTCGGTGCCGTCGTAGCCGGGCACCAGAATGCTCACCTTCTGCGGCTCCGACCCCATTTTTTCCACCCGCTCGGCGCTGATGGGGGCGTCACCCAGATTCGAGGCCGGAGCCCCGCCGGACGAGGTGGCATCCCCGTCTTTGCAGGCTGCCAGGGACCCCGCCAGCAGGGCCGCAGCGCCTAATACCGCCAGTCGTTTGATCATGTTCATAAAAATCGTCCTTTCTCCGGCGACCCTTTCGACATGCACGGCCCGGTTCCCGCCGGTTAAACCGGACACCGTTTGTTCAGCCTAACTGAGCCTTCAGGGTCTTTACCATGATCGCCGCCGCCATGCAGGCTTTGCCCGCATCGGCGTTATACAGGGGATAGGCGTGCTTGTTCATCAGTTTGCGGTACAGCGTCATGTAGCTCTTCACCCGTACCTCGTCGCCCATCATGGCGCCGGCGTGCACAAGCGCGCCCCAATAGAAACTGTCCGGAATGCTGATCTTCTCCCAGGTATGCTTGGATTCGCCGGTCGAATAATGCTTGTTGAAGTTGTCGTACAGGGTTTTCGCCCGGGCACTGCCGGGGGCCACAACTCCGCTGAGGATCGGAAATACCTGCGCCGTGGCACAAGGGTAGAACATCTCCCAATCAAACGTGTACGCGATGTCCCCGTTTTTGAACACGCCGGGCTCATAGTATCCTTTGGTGTTCCAAAGCGTTTCAACTCCCGCGATCACCTGATCCCGTCCGGTTTTCAGTTTATTCAGGACGGCGGAACCTTTTCCGGCCGGCACCAGGATCGTTTCATACAGATTGATCCCGTCCACGATCCCTTCGTATACCTCGCAGTTGTCCATCAGGTATTTCACTGGATAGTCGGGCTTCGCCATAGTCAGACCGTTGTGCATGGTGGAGAACATCGCCGATACGATCCGGTCGATTTCCGCGGCATGCTGCCGGATATAGGCCGCGTCTCCGGTCTTTTCATAATACTTCCACAGCACGTTTAAAAAGGTGGCGGCGTAGGAGTCGGTGGAGTCGTAGAGTTTTTGCCCTTTGTCGTCCAGGGTAGGGGTCTCGCTCGTCACCTTGCCGCCGCTGACCGTCACCGTGTAGTCATAAATCGTGCCGTCCACACCGTTGTAGTCGGTGGAAGCGGTGTTCAAATGGCTGAAATGCCAGTCCATATACTTTTTGACGGTGGGATGGAACTTTTTATCCCCGTCCAGGATGGCGAGAATAGCAAAGTCCGCAAAATAGGGATTTACCTTCACGGATCCGTTCGTCACAATGGTCATGGGCATGGCGCCGTTGTCGAGCTGCATGGATGCGAGCCATGCGGTTTCAATGTCGACGATCTCCTGATAGAAGGCGATGTCGGCCTCGATTTCCTCCCTGCGGCCGGGATCGGTGACCACGGTCGTGGGAGTGGTGGGGGCATCGGTTGCAGAGCTGCCAGGATTGCTGTTGGGCCTATCGGTTTTCCCGCCGGATGCGGTACCGGTTTGGGTAGGATCCGTTCCCTCCGTTCCGGTATTCTCGGATCCGGACGTCGTGATGTCCTCGGTCATGCCGCTGTTCACCTCACTATCGGTCGTTGTGGTAGATGTGTCGCTTGCGGGGCTGTCCGAACTTTTGCATGCGGACAACAGAGTTGCCAGCAGGGCCATCGCCGCCAGCAAAGCCGGCAGCCGGTGTTTCCAGAGGGTGCGCATCGCATTTTCTCCTTTTCTCCGCAGCCTCGCTTCTGGAGCTTTCGGGCCGGCCGCTGCGGCGGGCCGGCTTTCCGGGGATCCCTCGGGATTGGCTTATCCTACAATACCGGTGCGTTCAACGCCTTCGGTAAAATACCGCTGTACCACCACGTACATGCCGATCAGGGGCAGCACCACGATCAGGCAGGCCGCGGACAGGATAGACTCGCTGAGCAGTTTGAGATCGGCGCCGACGGTCTGCCCGGCCATGTTCTGCAGCCGGTTGGAGAGCACTGTGCTCACGCCGGTCACCGTCACAGACAGGGGGAATTTGCTGTTGAGCAGCATCCCCGACATGGTATAGTCGTTGTAATACCATACCACCGAGAACACCGTTACGGTCAGGATGGCGGGGATCACGTTCGGCACCATCACCCGCAGGAAGGTCCCCAGCGGGCTGCAGCCGTCGATGCAGGCCGCCTCTTCAAGCTCGACAGGCATATTCCGGAAAAACTGCCGCAGGATGAAGATATAAAGGCCCGATCGGATGCCGGTTCCCAGGGCCGCCTGTATATAAAACTGCCACATCGTATTGAGCAGGTGCATGCTCTGCAGATTGACATACAGCGGGATCATATAGGACTGCACCGGCACAATGATGTTGAAAATCAGCAGCCCGAACAGCCACTTTTTCCCCTTGAAGTCGAACCGCGCGAACCCGTAGGAAATGAACAGACAGGAGACCACCTGCAGCACCACGCTGGGCACCAGGATGGTCAGGGTGCTTTTGAGCGCCTCGCCATAGTTCATCAGGCTGAAGGCCATCTTGAAATTGTACAGGGTGAACTTGGTGGGGATCCAGACCACGGTGGGATCGAAGGTATCCGAAACCGTCTTCAGGGCGTTCGAGAGCATGAACAGAACGGGATACAGCATCACGAAGCCGACGCCCAGCAGGAAAACCGCCCGAATAAGGGCCTTGATCCATTTGGCCGCGCCGGATTTCCCCATCAGGCGCCTGGACCAGGTGGAAAAAACGCGGGATCGCATACGCATATTCCTGCCTTTCTCGTTAGTCGGCCGCATAATAGACGAACCGGGACGCGATCAGGTTGATCAGCCCGATGATGGCCAGGATACACACGAAATAAATCACACCGATGGTAGCGCTGTAGGCGTAATTGTTGTTGGTGTAGTAATTGCGGAGCATCTGCATGACCTTGTTGCCGTAATCGGTGAAGCTGTCGATGATGGTGTAGATGACCACCACCAGCAGGGTGGGCGAGATGGTGGGAAAGGTGATCTTCCAGAACTTCTCCCAGGCCGTCGCCCCTTCCATGACCCCCACCTCATAGAAACTGGACGGGATGTTGTTGACCGCCGCCAGAAGGAGGAGAATCTGCACCCCTGATTTCCAGGTCAGATCGAATATCTGGTTGAGCACCGTGGTGATGGTGCCAAGGAGCTTTTCCGGGATCCCCAGATCAGCAAACACCTCCACCAGATTGGGCGCCTGAAAGAGATAGCTCGGCGCCATGTCGGACACGGCGGATCCGCTCATCATCACCTGTTCCTTGAGAATGGTGATGACCACGCCGGAGGCGATGATGACGGGGAAAAAGAACACCGCGCGCGCCAGACTCCGGCCAATGAATTTTTCTTTGAGCACCAGGGCGATCAGGATGCTGAAGGAGACAATCATCAGCACCGAGGGCACGATGCTGCCGATGGATTCGGTGAGATACGGAATAAAGAAGGTGTTTTCCGTAAAGAAGTATCGGAAGTTGTCGAACCCGACGAACGTCTTTTGAAAGCCCGCCTCCGTCACCGTCAGCTTGCTGAAGGAGTAGACAAAGGACTCAATCATCGGCCAGACGAAAAAGACGCTGATGCCCAGAATCCACGGGGCGATGAAAAACCAGCCCCAGCGGGAGCGCTGCTTCTGCAGCGACCTGGCGCGGGGTTTTCTGCGGGCGGAGCCTGTCTTTGCTGTCATCCGGGATCACAACCTTTCTGCGGAAAATGCCGTCTTTACATGCCGGAAATTCGGTATCCCTCAGCGGGGACGTCCAGTCCCCCGACCGTCACGTCCGCCGCCGTATAATTGACCAAAATCTCCACGCCGTTTCCGAAAACGGTGCGGGTCACACCGGGCGACGCCTGTTCGTGCCGGAGGATCGGCTGGTCGGACACGTGTGTGAGGTATGCCGCTGCCTCCTGGTAGCGCGCGGCGGCCTCGTCGGCCCAGTAGGCCGCGTCGATATAGCCGAGTTCCTTGGCATCGGTATCGGCCAACTTCCCGATATTTTGGCTGCCCAGGCTGTATTTGGGGTTGATTCCCGCTTCCATGGCCCGGAGGAACGCCTGCCGGCTGTCCACCGCCCCGTTGATGGAGGGGGAAGAAAGCCCAGCCAGACCGTGCAGAACCATCGCGTAAAACGGAACCGCCTGGCCCTCCGCAAGAAATGCACTTGTGGAGATCGGGACGTCCTGCAGATCGGTGGCGTATGGGAATGCATACGCATTGGCCGCCGTGAACAGCCGATGATCCGCAGCATCCGCCAGCTTTCCGAGCGCCTCACACCACAACGCCTCGGCGCTGCCTCGGTCGATATGGTCGTCCCCGAAATCGGAATAAATTTTCTGCCCCAGGGAATTGGCGGAAAATCCGTAAACCGACAGTTTCGAGGCTTTCGACAGGGTCTGTTCCATCGCCTTTCCAAACCGGAGAGGGCTGAGCAGGAACCGCAGCCCGCCGACGGAATCGATCTGGAAGGTGCTCATTTTATAGGGATACTGGATAGCCGGTTCCTTCAGCACCGATTGAGAGGCGCTGTATTTGGTGGAATAGCCCCACTGGTTGTGCATCATATCGGTCAGATTGAGATCTAGATACAGCTTTACGCCCGGCATGTCTTCGATATCCTGCAGCATACGGCGGAACGCACCGCGGCCGCCGAGTCCCCCTTCGGGGGCCATATCAACGGTCAGGCGGCTTTCGGTGCCGCCTTTTGCCCAATTGACGTAATTGAGCACCAAGGAGCCCGCGCCGGCTTTCTGCAGACGCTCGGCCAGCACCGCCACGTCGTCGTAAGCGTTCAGCGGCACCACCCGGTCGACGGGTATCCCTAGGACACTCTCCTGCCGCATCACGCCGCCCGGCAGCTCGATATACAGGGCGGAGCGTTTTTCCGACAAGGGCGTCATCCCCCGTTCCTCGGTCAGATAGCTCCGGTAAGCCGCCGCCATGCCGCTGTAGTCGGCCTGTTCCGCGTCCAGGGGACGGTATTCCACCGTGAACGCATCCAAACCGCAGGCCGCGGGCTCGAACATGTTGACCTGGGTAAATTCAAAGGTCTTCTGGCTGACGTCGACTAACGTGCTCTCCCGGTAAATAAATTCGCCAAATGCCGCGCAGTAGGGGGATTTCGCACTCGCGGCGGAGGCGTTCACCTTTGCGCGGGGAGCCCCGTCCGTGAGGATGGCCAGCAGCGCCTGCCCGTCTTTTTTTACCCCGAAAACCGGCAGCCGGGCGGTCTGCGTTCTGGCGGGCGAGACGGTTTTTTCCTCCACCGCCAGATCGCTGCCGTAAATTCGCAGGCTCACGTCGGGTCCCGCGCTGGAAAAGGGCATCAGCATCCCGGAGCCGTCGGGAAGCAGGAGATACCCATCCTCCTCCCGGCCGCCCGCTCCGAAATTAGGCAGGGGGCTGATCGAGGTCAGCTTGACCCGGTCGCTGGCCTCCCGGATATCCCCGAGCGGCACCGACGCTTTGAGTCCCTTGTCGGTCAGGGTGATTTCCAGGGGGATTAAGAAGCCTTCTTTTTCAAAGTAAAAGTCGAACCGCACCCCGTTCGGGACGGATTTCACGTTAAAATTTCCCCGGCTGACGCAGCCGGCCACACTGTTTTGGGTGACGGCGTTGGAATCCCGATCCGCATAGC
>CABQAA010000025.1 GCA_902461995.1 uncultured Oscillospiraceae bacterium
GCCCCGCCAAGGCAGAAGCGGCCGGCTGCGGCAGGCCGTTGAGCTCAGCCGAACGGCGGGACCGGATTTGAATGACCGCTTCCTGTTCCCGTTCCTCTGCCAAAAAGGAGAGAGAAAGGCGGCTTTCCTCCTGTCCGAGAGCGACCATTTCACCGTCTTTGGCCCCCCGAAAGCTGCGGGAGCCTGTAAAAAGCCACAAAGCTTCGAGCAGATTGGTCTTTCCCTGGGCATTTTCTCCCCAAATGACGTTGACACCGGGTCCGGGCCGCCAGTCGGTTTCATTCAGGTTGCGAAAATTCCGAAGTTCCAAACGTTCGGCCCGCATGTTTTCTCTCCTTTCGGAGGTTCAGTCCGCCGCCCGGACAGTCACAGCCCGGTCCGCGGTTTCCATCCGGTCACCGGGATATAACTTCCGTCCCCGCTGCAGGCAGATTTCTCCTCCGACCTTCACCTGGCCTTCGAAAACCATCCATTTGGCCTGCCCCCCTGTCTGCGCCAGGCCGGCCAATTTTAAAAGCCCATCCAGCCGAATAAACGGTGTATGGATGACTTGTGTTGTTTCCGTCATTTTTTCAGCCTCACCGGCAGAACCAGGAAAAGGAAGTTCTCACCGTTCAGCGGCAGGACCTTCATGGGCGACAGCGGACCGCTCAGTTCCAGCCGCACTTCATCGGT
The DNA here is from genome assembly GCA_902461995.1 of uncultured Oscillospiraceae bacterium. GTDB lineage: Bacteria > Bacillota > Clostridia > Oscillospirales > Acutalibacteraceae > UMGS1623. The sequence continues at coordinate 676 of CABQAA010000025.1, forward strand.
CTCGGCGTTTTTCAGCGCATCCAGCAAAAAGCGGCTGTTGAAGCCCATTTCCTCTTCATTTCCCTCAATGGACGCGCCGACCACATCGCTGGCACTTCCCAAAGGAGTGGTGCAGGATACGTAGATCTGTCCCTCCCCAAAACGGCAGATGAGCGGCGATTTCAGCCGGTCGTTGATGACCAGGGAGGCGCGTTCCACCGCGTCCATCAGAGACCGGGTCCCCACTTGGATGGCGGTGGTGAAGCCCTCGGGGATCGCCTTGCGGTAAGGCAAGAATTCCCCGTCTAATAGACGCGAGATCACGGCGTAGCCCCCGATCTCCAGCACAATATGACGGCGGCCGACCGCCAGGGCTGCGGGGGTATCCTCATCGGAGAGAAGTTTGAGCACCTCAGACAATGTCTTGCCTGGTACCACAAACTGCATGGTTTCGCTGCTTTTGACCTCTTCTAACCGCATGGCAAGACGGGTGCCGTCCACTGCCACCAACCGGAGAAATCCGTTTTCCAGTTCAAACTGGATACCGGTATGCACCGGGCGGGCATCGGTCTGCGCCACGGCGAAAAGCGTCTGGCGAATCATGGAGCGGAGGAGATTCTGGGGCAAAGTAAGGCCCACCCCATCCCCCACTGAGGGCAGCTCGGGATATTCGGCGGCCGAAATACCCATAATCGTAAACTCGGTCATCCCGCTGCGGATGAGGGTGTTGAACTTGTCGTCGCTCGAAAGGGTGACATCCTCCCCCGGCAGCCGCCGGACAATATCGCCGAACAGGCGGGCGGTGAGCACAATTTCGCCCGGTTCGCTGACCTGTGCCTCGATGGTGGTGGTGATCCCCATTTCCAGGTCATACCCCGCGAGGAACAGGGAACTGCCCGATGCACGCAGAAGGATCCCTTCGAGAGCCGGCAGGGTGGTTTTACCGGACACACCTCTCTGCACGTTCCCGACGGCATCGATAAGAGCTTGCTTGTCACAGAGAATATGCATACGATCCGTCCTTTCCAAAAATATCCGTCTTAGTTGGTTCTATCGGCAGACTTGTCCGCATACACTAGTGGCAGGACAAGACATGGATATAAACAATATCTTCTTTTCTTTTTTCGTCGTCTATAGTAGGGGCTGTGGAAACGGTGGAAAAACGCGGAAAGCCGCTGACCGGCTGAAAAAAAGGAAAAGAAAACGGTGAAACTTTCGGTGGCGAAAAAAGGGGAAAAGTGAAAGGAGCATTCGGGTTTCCCCAATCCGGTGAAAAGGTGTTGGGGGAATGTGGAAGAAACGGTGGAAGGTAAGGAGAATGCCCTTACAAATCTTTCACCGGTCTCCACCGGCCTTTCACAATACTCATGGTTGAACGGGACATCAATTCTCCGATATGTTCTTAATGATATCCTGGACAAGCCCCTTGAAAGACGAGTCCTGATTCATGCGCTGCTCCACTTTTTGCAGGGCATAGACCACTGTGGAATGGTCTCTGGTGCCGAATTCTTCTCCAATGGCCTTCATCGGCAGCCCTGTAATGGTGCGCACCACGTATTCGGCGACCTGCCTGGCCTGGGATATGGGGGCCGACCGCTTGTTGGAGCGGATATCCTCGGGTGTGACGGACAGAGTCCTGGCCACTTCATTGATGATCCGTTCCACCGTAATCGGGACGGGCTGGCTGTCGTTGCGGATGTCCCGGATAGCCGACTGGGCGGCCAGCAGAGACGGCTGTTCCCCCTCCAAGAGGGACTGTGCCTGCATGCGGCGGACAGCGCCCTCCAGCTGACGGACGTTGCTTTTGAGCTGAGTGGCGATGTATTCTGAGATGTCGTCCGAAATCGGCAGATCGAGAAGCTGGGCTTTGCGCTTGATGATGGCGATGCGGGTTTCCAGATCCGGCGGCTGGATATCGGCAAGCAGCCCCATTTCAAACCGGGTGCGCAGCCTCTCTTCCAGCGTCGCGATTTCCCGGGGAGGCCGGTCGGAGGTGAGCACGATCTGTTTGTTATTGGAATGGAGGGCATCGAATGTGTGAAAGAACTCCTCCTGGGTGCTCACTTTTCCGGATATAAACTGAATGTCGTCGATCAGCAGAACATCGGCCTGGCGGTATTTAGCGCGGAAATCGGGGGTGGTGCCGTTTTGAATCGCCTCGATGAGTTCATTGGTCATGTATTCGCCTTTTGTATAGAGAATCCGCAGGGAGGGCGTGTTTCGTTTAATTTCATTGCAGATGGCGTAGAGCAGGTGGGTTTTGCCGAGCCCCGAACCGCCATATATAAATAAAGGATTATAATAGCCGGCCGGTTTGCTCGCCACAGCCTGAGAAGCGGCGTGCGCAAATTTATTGGACGGGCCGACCACAAAATTTTCGAAGGAATATTCGTAATCCGAACTTTTTTGTCCGAACAGATTGCCCGGATCGGGGGCCTCTTCCGCCGAACCCGCTGAGGCGGGTTTATCTTCCCCGGACAAAATGGTCAAACCGAGGGGAAGCCCCAGAACTTGCAAAAAGGCTTCACAGAGCTTCCCAGCGTAGTGTTCCTGAATAATTTTCTTTTGGAACTGGGTATGGACGTACACCACAACTTCCCCATCTTCAATCGACCGGGGCTCGATACAGGAAATCCAGACATTATAGGCGACTTCACTGATATCTTCCTGCTGATGGAGATACTCGAGAATCCCCGACCAGGCTTCTTTAATGGTTTCCATAGACGACTTGACTCCTTCGTGGGAAAAACCGGCCGCTGCAGAAACAGAACCGGTTATTAAAAAATTTCTCCCGCTGGAAGATAGATACGGGCGTACATCCTATTGTATCATAATTTTTCCCCGGTTACAATGCGGAAAAGGAAGAATTTTTGGAATGGATGGTTTCCCCTTAACGATGACAAAAGCGCCAAATAGGCCTTCTGTAACCGAAAAGAGAGGGATTGGAAGGAGCAAAAACCAGTTTTGGTGGGGAGTTTTGTGAGAATGACTGGAAATCGGAAAAAAAGACACAATTTTCCACTTTTCCGTATTGACTTTTTGAAAGGTACTGATATATAATAAAATCTCGCAAGGCGAAAGGAGGAAGAATCATGCTTCGCACGTATCAGCCGAAGAAACGGCATCGCAAAATGGAACATGGTTTCCGCAAGAGAATGGCAACCGCCAATGGCCGGAAGGTGCTGGCTCGCCGCAGAGCCAAGGGTAGAAATCGACTCACCTATTAAAAGAGGCCACCGTAGTGTGGCTTTTTTTTATAGATTCTTCTTTTAGAGAAGGTCTATAAAACTCTTTCGCGGCAACGGCCATAAGGGAAAGTGTGAGCGGATGAATCCGAACAGACTGGTAACCATTAAGCTGAATAAGGATTTCCGCACGGCCTATTATCATGGCAGGAGCCAGGTGCATCCTGCCTTGGTGACGTATGTGCGCCGCAACCGCCTGGGTGTTACCCGGGTGGGCATCACGACCGGAAAAAAACTCGGCTCGGCTGTGGTTCGAAACCGCTGCCGCCGGGTGATTCGGGAGGCCTACCGTTCCCTGTCTCCAAATCTCAAAGCCGGGTACGACATTGTGTTTGTCGCACGGTCCAGAACGGCTGCCAGCAAAAGCACCACCCTGACCGGAGTGATGGCGAGTCATTTGCGAAAGGCCGGTGTACTGCCGGCATGAAACGCGTATTGCTTGCCATGATCCGGTTTTATCAGCGGGCCATTTCCTCCCATACCCTGCCGGCCTGCCGCTTTACACCAACCTGCTCCGCCTATGCGCTGGAGGCCATTGAGAGGTTTGGTGCTGTAAAAGGAACGGGGCTTGCCCTATGGCGCATTCTGCGCTGTAACCCATGGGGAGGGCACGGATACGATCCGGTCCCGGAAAAAAAGCCGCGCAAAGAGAAAAAGCCCCGGCGGGACAGCCGCTGACCGCCGGAGGATTGGAGGACAACCATGGGTGCCATATTTAATATTCTGGCCGTGCCGCTTGGGTGGCTGCTGCATTTTATTTATCAGTTCATTCCGAACTATTTTGTATCGATCTTTCTGTTTACGCTGCTGGTGAGGGCGATTACATTTCCCCTGTCGCTCAAATCCCAGAAAAGTCAGGCGGATCGGGCCAGGCTGGCCCCCCGGCTGGAGCGGATGCAGAAGAAATATGCGCAGGACAAGCAGAAGCTCCAGCAAAAACAGATGGAGCTTTATGAAAAGGAAGGCGTCAGCCTGACGGGCGGTTGCCTGCCGATGGTGGTGCAGATGGTGGTGCTGTTCGGCATCATCTCGGTCATTTATAAGCCTCTGACCCATTTGCAGAAAATTCCCCCCGCGGTGATCAACACCGCCGTGACCACGGTGACCAATCCGCTGGACGAAGACGGCAAGGACATTCTGACCGAAAATAAAATCACCAAGGCCGACGCAAACGAAGGCAGCTATTACCGGGAATTGCGGATGCTCAAGGTGCTCTCTGCAAACCGGGACGAGGTGGTCGCGGCCATTGACGCGATGGACCCCGCCGAACGCGGCGAAGTCTCCGGTGCGGATTATTATGATCAGATGCAGACGATCCGGAAGAACTTTGATTTCTTCGGCCGGACCATGCTGGACAATCCCTGGTCGGGATTCGGCGATATCAATATTCTGTGGCTGATTCCCCTGTTTTCGGGGCTGACGGCCGTGGCGTCCAGCCTGATTTCCATGCGGTTCACCAAAATGGCGACGAGCGGCGAGCAGCAGCCCGGTCAGGGATGCAGCAACGTGATGCTGCTGGTTCTGATGCCGGCGTTTTCTCTGTTCATCACCTTTACTGTTCCCGGCGGTGTCGGCATTTACTGGATCTGTTCCAACGTGATTGCCGTGGCCCAGACGATTCTGCTCAATCAGATTTATAACCCCGCCAAAATCCGGGCGCAGGCGGAGAAAGAATACGAAGAACGCCGCCGGAAAAAGGCGGAAGATAAAAAACGGCTGAAGGAAGCCCGAATCCGTGAAGAAGAAGAGGCGCGCCGCCAGGCGAAGGAAGAGGCCGAGGCCGCGGAACAGGCCCGGTTGGAAGCCTCCAACAAAAAACCGACGCAGGGCACGAAAAACCCGAACAAGCTGAAGAAAAAAGCGGCGTCGGATGGAAATGCGGCGGAAGATGCCGAGCCCAAAACCGCGGATTCGGCCGAAAACGCGGAGGCGGTGCCGGATTCCACGCCGTCGGATGCTCCGGATTCCGCGCCGACAGAGGAAAAATAACCGGAGAAAGTTCCGGTGACGTGAAAGGACGGGAGACCGTGCGTAAAGAAGCGATTAAGGAAGCGGCAACACTCGAGGAAGCCAAGGAGGCTGCGGCAAGAGAAATCGGGCTGGATGTGAAAACCGCCCAATTCGATATTCTGCAGATGCCGCAAAAGAAGACACTGGGCCTTTTCGGCGGATGTCCGGCGCGGGTGCGGGCCTTTTACGAGGTGTCTCCTGCGGACAAGGCGGCGGAATATCTGAAAGACGTGCTGCGGGATATGGGTGCCGGCGAAGTGGAAATTGCGATTAAAGCGAACGACGAGGGCTGTGTGCTGACCCTGCAGGGCGATGATGTAGGATTTATTATCGGCCGGAGAGGAGAAACCCTTGACGCGCTGCAGTATTTGACCGGCTTAGTGGCTAATCGGGTGGACAACGCCTATTATCGCGTGACGATCGCCGTCGGCAATTATCGGGAAAAACGGGACAAAACCCTGGCCGAACTGGCCCGGAAAGTCGGCAGCCAAGCGGCGAAAACCGGACGGAAAACCTCACTGGAGCCGATGAATCCCTATGAGCGCCGGATCATCCATACCACTGTGCAGGAGATCGAAGGGGCTATGTCCTGGAGCGTCGGGACTGAACCAAACCGTCATGTTGTGGTCGGCCCTTCCGAGGATAATCCCATGAAAAATCGGGAAGCGAGACCCCAGCGTGAGCGGGGCGGCCGCCGTCCGAGCGACAAAAACCGGCAGGGCGAGCGCAGCGGAGATCGTCCTCAGCGGGAACCCCGCCGTACGGATGCCGTTCCTGAGCGGCCTGTGCGCCAGGTGAGGGAGTTCGTTCCCCGCAGTAATCCGCTGCCCATGGCGGACGGTGGAACTCCGCCGGAAAAAACCGTTTCTGAAAAGGAACAGAGCGCCACGCTGTATGGACGTATCGATTTGTAAAATAAAGAAACACTCTCCCGATAGCGTCGGGGGAGTGTTTCTTTATTTTGAGACCATCAGAAAACCGGCATAGGAATGCTATATCAGCTGTGAGCGGCAGGGCAAACGGGGGAACAGACATTTGAGCTTTAAGTGTGGACCTGCTCGAATCTCTTCGAACGGATGCCTGTGGAGGAGGCCTAGATAAAGGCGGATATCGCTTTACAACGCATCTCGTTTTAACGGTTGAAAACAGACAGGCTGTTTCAATCCGGAAGCAGCGTGTATAGCGAGGTAAAATCGGCCTTGATAGACGAGCGATAGGGAGTGGAACGAAACAAACCGCCGTTTTCGACCGCACGGCGAATCAGGAGCTTGGAAAGATCCGGCACATCACCGTGCAGCAGCGCCTGTTTCGCATCCATCCAGAGTACTTCGCTGTTTTCATCCCCATCGGAACGCGGCACGCCGTCCCGGTAAGCGGCAAGGAAAACCACATACCAGTCTTTCGGATTGAATCGAACGCCGAGCAGGCCCAGGGGTTGGACACCGATGCCGGTTTCCTCGAGAAATTCCCGCACCAGGGCCTGTTCGGGAGATTCACCTTTAAGGACATAGCCACCGGGGATGATGAGTTTTCCCTTCCCCGGTCCGTAGGTATGACGGGTGAGCAGAACCCGGTTATCATGCAGCAGAACTCCTCCCACCGATTGGCACCAATTGGTGCGTTCCGGAAATTCGTGGTCTTCGGCCGACATCCTATTCCCCATTTCTCAATAATAGAAGGAAACGAGCCGCCCGTCTTCGGGCGGCTCGTTATCGATCAGTCAATCAAACTTTTGCCATCCATCTCGGCGGGCTGTTCAATCCCGAGGAGCTGCAGCATGGTCGGTGCGATGTCGCACAGACGGCCGCCTTTCCGGAGGGTACAGGGGGTACCGACGACACAGAACGGCACCAGATTGGTGGTGTGGGCGGTAAAGGGAGAGCCGTCCGGCTCGTACATCTTGTCCGCATTGCCGTGATCGGCAGTGATCAGTGCAACACCGCCCATCTTCCGGATAGCCTCCACCGTCCGGCCAACGCAGGCATCCACCGCCTCCACGGCTTTAACCGCGGCATCGAAGACACCGGTATGGCCAACCATATCGCAGTTGGCGTAGTTTAAAATGATGACGTCGTATTTGCCGCTTTCAATCCGGCTGACAACCTCGTCACACACCAGATACGCGCTCATTTCCGGCTGGAGGTCGTAGGTCGCGACCTTCGGAGACGGGATGAGCGCCCGGTCCTCTCCCTCAAACTCCGCTTCCACGCCGCCGTTGAAGAAGAAGGTGACGTGAGCGTATTTTTCGGTTTCGGCGATGCGCAGCTGGGTCAGGCCATGGCGGCTGACGGTCTCTCCAAACGTATTCTGGAGGGACTGCGGTTTGAAGGCCACCTGAACGTTCGGCATCTCGGCGTCATACTGGGTCATGCAGACATAGGTCAGCGGGAAAAAGCCGTTCCGGCGTTCAAAGCCGGTAAAGGCCGGATCGACAAAGGTACGGGTGAGTTCTCTGGCGCGGTCGGGGCGAAAATTGAAGAAGATCACGCTGTCGTCCTTTTTGATCCGTCCGTCCGCGCTGCAGACAGCGGGCACCACGAACTCATCGGTCACATCCGCGGCATAGGACTGTTCCATGACCGAGGCCGGATCGGCGCATTGTACGCCCTCGCCGTACACCATAGCGGCGTAGGCCTTTTCCACCCGATCCCAGCGATTGTCGCGGTCCATGGCGTAGTAACGGCCCATGACGGTCGCAATCCGGCCCACACCGATGCGGGCGAGTTCGGCTTGCAGATCTTCAACAAACCCTTTGCCCGAGGTGGGCGGAACGTCCCGTCCGTCCATCAGGCAGTGTACAAAAACACGCTCCACACCCTGGCGCTTCGCCATGTCGAGCAGGCCGTATAAATGGGTATTATGGCTGTGAACACCGCCGTCCGAGAGCAGGCCGATCAGATGCAGGGCCACACCCGGCTTTTTGGCGTTGTCCATAGCGTTCAGCAGGGCGTCGTTCTGAAAGAAATCCCCATCCCCGATGGATTTGGTGATGCGGGTCAGCTCCTGATACACCACCCGGCCGGCGCCGATGTTGGTGTGGCCGACCTCACTGTTGCCCATCTGTCCGTCGGGCAGGCCGACGTCCATTCCCGATGCGCCGATGGCGGTACAGGGATTTTCTTCAAACAACCGGGTGAGATTGGGAGTTTTCGCCGCCTTGATGGCGTTGCCGTAGGCGTCGGAATTGATTCCGAAGCCGTCCATAATGATGAGAATTAACGGTTTTTTCATAAAAATCAAGCCTTTCGCGGTGTCGTCCGCCTCCGGCGGAGAGGGCACAAAATGGATGACCGGGGCGGGTCAGCGTTTGCCGACCGAGAGCATGCCGGCCAAGCGGGAGAAGGGCATGGTCTGAAGCCAAATATGGCCGGGGCCGGTGACACGGGTGTTGAAAAGTCCCTCTCCCCCAAGCACCATATTTTTGACGCCCTTGACCGCCTCCACTGTCAGCTGGACCGTGTCGGTCATGGCGGCGAGCAGGCCGGTTTCGATGAGAAGGGACTGGCCGGGCAGCAGGTCGTATTCCACCGCATGACCATCAATTTCCAAGAATGCGGTTCCCTGCCCGGAGAGGCGCTGCATGATGAACCCCTCTCCGCCGAAAAAGCCGGCGCCGAGCTTTTTGGTGAAATGGGTATGAAGCTCCACTCCCATTTCCGCGGCAAGAAACGCGGTTTTCTGAACCACAATGGAATAGGATGGTGTGACCGAGATGGGCAGGATGCGGCCGGGGAAGCTGGAGGCAAACGCGATCATGCCCTCTCCCGCCGTGCAGGAGTAAATGTTCATGAACATCGATTCGCCGCTGAAGGCACGGCCGAACGCTTTGCCGAGTCCGCCGTGCATGGAGGTCTCCATCGAAATATTGGGAGTCATCCAGCTCATAGCGCCCTTTTCGGTGAGCATCTGCTCACCCTGTTCCAGGGTACAGATGACCACAGGAAGATTATCCCCCTGAATGTTGTACCGCATACCCAACCCTCCTATTAAATTTGCAGAGTTTCCGGAATTATTTAGCGGCGTCGCAGGCGGCCGACACGATGGCGGCAAAGTCCGCGGGCTTCAGGGACGCACCGCCGATCAGTCCGCCGAATACATCGGGCTGCGCGAGCAGCTCGGCGGCGTTGCCGGCGTTCATGGACCCACCGTACTGGATCACCACGTCGTCCGCGCAGTCCCAGCTGTACAGGCTGGCAATGGTGTTGCGGATGAGGGCGCAGACCTCGTTCGCCTGCTCGGCCGTAGCCGTGCGACCGGTGCCGATGGCCCAAACCGGCTCATACGCAATGATGACCCGGGAGAGTTCTTCCTTGGAGACACCCAGCAGCGCGATTTTGGTCTGGGAGGCGACGACCTCGCCGGTCACGCCCTGTTCCCGCTGCTCGAGGGTTTCGCCCACGCAGAGGATGACGGTAAGACCCGCGTCAAGGGCGGCGCGGACCCGTTTCTGCACCGTGACGTCGGTTTCCCCGAAATAGGTGCGGCGTTCACTGTGGCCGAGGATAACGGTGCCGACGCCCATGGAGGCGAGCATGTCAGCCGACACTTCACCGGTATAGGCCCCGGACTTCTCCCAGTGGCAGTTCTGCGCGGCAACACCGATATTCGTGCCCTTGACGGCTTCGAGGGCAGCGGGCAGGTCCACAAAGGGCACCCCGACGATCACGCCGCAGGAGGCGTTTGCAACCAGGGGTTTGATATCGGCGATGAGCGCCGCGGCTTCCGCGGGAGTTTTGTTCATTTTCCAGTTTCCGGCGATGACGTAATGACGCATGATTCTCTTCCTTTTCTGATGATATAGTGGAGATGTGAAAGAAGGGGGACGGAACCCGTCCCCCGCTTTTGGTTCTTATTTATCGTTGAGGCAGGCAATGCCGGGGAGCTCAAGCCCTTCAAGGAATTCGAGGGAGGCGCCGCCGCCCGTGGAGATGTGGGTCATCTTGTCCGCGAAGCCGAGCTGCTCAACCGCCGCGGCCGAATCACCGCCGCCGATGATGGAGATGGCGCCGGATTCCGCGATGGCTTTGGCCAGGGCGATGGTGCCGCCTGCAAAGGGAGCCATTTCGAACACGCCCATCGGGCCGTTCCAGATCACGGTGCCCGCATCCTTCACCGCGTCGGCAAAGAGAGCCTGGGTTTTCGGGCCGATATCAAGGCCCATCCAGCCCTCATCGATATTGCCTTCGAACACCTTGGTATTGGCGTTGACGTCGAACGCATCGGCACAGATATTGTCAACCGGCAGGAGGAAGCGCACACCCTTTTCCTCCGCCTTTTTGAGAATGTCGCGGGCCAGCTCCACCTTGTCTTCTTCGAATTTCGAGGAACCGATGGACAATCCCTGGGCGGCTTTGAAAGTATAGGCCATGGCGCCGCCGATGATCAGGGTATCCACCTTGTCGATCAGGTTGGTGATGACGCCGATCTTATCCGAGACTTTCGCGCCGCCGAGGATGGCGACGAAGGGGCGCTTCGGATCGGCGAGGGCGCCGCCCATGATGGTGATTTCCTTGCGGATGAGATAGCCGCAGACCGCGGGCAGATAGTCAGCCACGCCGGCCGTGGAGGCATGGGCGCGGTGAGCAGTGCCGAACGCGTCGTTGACATAGATGTCGGCCAGAGACGCGAGCTTTTTGGCGAATTCCGGATCGTTCTTGGTTTCAGCCTTGAAGAACCGGACGTTTTCGATGAGCAGGATCTCGCCGGGTTTCAGAGCGGCGGCGAGGGCATGGGCTTCCTCCCCGACGACATCGGAGGTGAATTTCACCTCTTTGCCGAGCAGTTCGGTCAGGCGTTTGGCAACCGGAGCGAGGGAGGCCTTTTTCTTGGATTCCTCGTCGTCCTCCTTCGGGCGGCCGAGATGAGAGCACAGGATCACAGCGGCGCCGTGGCCCGCCAGATATTGGATGGTGGGCAGGGATTCCCGGATGCGCTTGTCGTCGGTGATAACGCCGTCGGCCAGCGGCACGTTGAAATCGCACCGCACGAGCACCTTTTTCCCTTTGACGTCGATGTCTTCGATGGTTTTTTTGTTCAGATAATTCATAAAGACATTCCTTTCGTATGAAATCCGGCCGTCAGTTCCATCCGTCTCCCGGAGGAACCGGCCACGGGACTCCGCCCGCCTTTCAATCCCTTATTTTACTGTATTCCCCTGGCTTTTGCAAGAGAAAACCGGGCCGTGCGTGAAAAAATTATCAAATCTACCGAGACGAACCGGTCTGCCCTCTGTCTTTATGGCGGGTTCGTCGGCTGCCGCCCGTTTTCGTTTTGCCGAATGGGTTTGGAGACAACATAAGAGCCGGAGAAATCCTCCGGCTCAGCGCCTTTCCCTTGCGGAGACGACTGTTTTGGTCAGAAACGAACGGCACGGTCCCCGGTTAAGAAGAAAGGGCCGCGGAAAGACCGTGGAACGTGCAGCGCCGAACCCCGCGTTATTTGAAACGACGCACCTTTTTCCGGCCCTGCCGGCGGCGGTTGCGGTTGTGTACGATGTTGAGCACAACGTATCCGACCATCAGCAGGCCGATCAAAGCGATACCCGCGTAGAACCAAGGGGAGACGAGAAACTGGCGGAATTTCTCCCAGGCGGAGAGCAGGTCGCTTCGCTTGGCGCTTTCGGCCGTGACCAGATCCACTTCCCCGATCTTTTGGTCGATATTCAGAAACAGCTCGACCTTGCCGACGACCTGATCCTTTTCCACCGGGGCGGTGAGAGAATCGGCCGTCTTGGTGACGACGCGGATGACCTGGGAGGCATCCACACCCGATGCGACAATGGTGGAAAAGTCCGCGACCGGCACCATGGCGATGGAATCGGTCTCCCACGACAGGCCGACATCGATCCGGCCGACGGGTTCGTTTTTGCGCAGCAGGGTTTTATAGGAAAAGTCTTTGAATCCCCATCGGAGCAGGCGGGA
>CABQAA010000026.1 GCA_902461995.1 uncultured Oscillospiraceae bacterium
TCGATCCAAACGGTCAGCTCCGGCTCATGGACATCCACCCGCAGATGAGGAAACCGTTCGAGCAGTGTTTCGCCGGCCAGGCGGCAGATTTCGGGCGAGGTCAGGGGAAACGATTTATCCGCCCGTTTGGCCTCCACTTTGAAGGATGATACCGCCCCCAGTGCCTCTTCCAGATAGGGCACGGCCGCCTCCAGGATGGCATCCATATCCTTCGGCGCCACCCGGGCACGGGAAAAGGCAGAGATCCCGAACACGCGGCTCACCTGATCGCAGGCCGCCGCGAGATCGGCATCCGGCTCGGTGGGTTCTATATAGATGGTGGATTGGGCCGTCCGCAGACGGAATTTCCCCAGGCTGTGCAGGCGATACCGCAGGTTCTTGAGCAGGACCGCTTCAAAAGTATGACGATTTAATCCTTTGAGCGCCAACTCGCCGTTTTTAATCAATAAAATTTCCTGTACGTCGGCCAAAAACGATTCTCCTCCCATTGGGGTTATGCCGCTTCGCCGGTCGGTTCGGGCGGCGGATCGGCCGACGGCTCTGTCGGCGGTTCGGTGTCTGAACTCTCACTGCTCGTCGGATCGGTGGGGTCCGTCGGGTCTGTTGGGTCGGTCGGATCGGTAGGGTCTGTTGGATCAGTCGGATCCGTCGGATCGGTAGGGTCCGTCGGATCTGTGGGATCGGTCGGATCCGTCGGCGGGGCCGTGGTGTTTGGATCCGTCGTTCCCCCGCTTGTGGGCGGTGTCGTGCCGGGATCCGGCGTGCCGGTCGGCGTCGTAGATGAGCCGTCGGAGGTCAACGGCGGAACAATCGGCCGGGTCGGGTCGGAACCAGGGTCCGTCGCACCTGGGTTGGGGATTTCGTAACCGGAATCGGTATAGTAGACGTGAGGGGCCAAGCCCTGGTTGACATACCAGGCATACGGCATGATGACATCGTCGTTGAGGTTGATGCGGCTGGTATCCACGCCGGCGGACTCTCCGGAACGCACCTTGCGGGCGACGACGACGGTCCGTCCGTCTTCAAAATGGACCTGGCCTTTGCCGTTGCAGGTCGAAAGCATGAGCAGCTCGTCGTCCGCCTGCACATCCACACTGTCATAGTCATATATCGACCGGGCCCGGATCTCCGCAACAAACCGCAGAAAATCGGTGTCGTCGGAAAAATCGGTTCGCAGATAACGGAACGCCGGTCCGTCGTTTTCGTTGTTGTTGACCACCATCACGGCAAACACCTTATACGTGGCTTGTTCATAGATGGTGTTCATCGAGATAGTCGGAGCCGACCGGGCGTAGTTTTTATTGGGCTTGGTGATGAGCTTGTTGAGATAGGTGAACATCTGCCCGGTGCTCAGATTGTGACCGTAGATGATGAGATTCTTGTTTTTCGCCCCCAGGGTGATGTTGTTGCGGTAATCAAAAAACAGCGCACCCTGTTTATTCTTGGCTTTATAGAAATCATGATCGAGGTAGTAGTCGTTATTATCGGACTGGAGAACCGGATAATCGATATCAAAAAGACTCTTCCCCATGGTCGAGGTGTATTTCAAATACCCCCGCACGTCGTTGTTTTCCATATACAGAGCCTTGAAATCGTCGCTCATCCCCTCCGGGAAGGGATAGTCCTCCGCACCAGGGGGGAGCGGAGACGGCACACCCGGGGTATAAATGCTGCGGATCGTATTCATGTTCTTTTCATACATAGCGGGCTGAACCACCATGTCGTTGAGCAGGTAGGAAACCGATCCGATGAGCACGAGCAGTGCCAGCATGAACACGCATTTGCGCACAATCTCCACGACACTGTCCCCGACTTTGGGGACAATGCCGCCAAGCAGATCGAGGATTGCTTCGCCTGCTCGGCGCTTTTTCTTGGAATGGGAAGGGCCGGAGCGGGGAGTCCGTCCATCCGCAGGTGCCCCTCCGGCAGGAACCGGACTGTTCATAACCAGCCGGTCGTCGTTTGGCATCATCCCATATACCTCCTTATCGGTGGCCGGGCGGGACCGATCCGGGTGCCCGGCAGTTTGTTGGCTTTTTATCGGCGGATCAGCGTTTGTTCCGCCAGATGGAGGGCCTGCGTCAGGCGGTCCACGTCGTCGGTCGTGTTGTCCCAGGAAAAGCTGATCCGCAGAGCGGAATCGATTTCACCGGCGGGCAGACCCATTGCTGTGAGAACCGGACTTTTTTTCCCCTTTGAGCAGGCCGAACCGCTCGACACATAGATCTCCCGTTCCGCAAGGAAGTGCAGCAGCGTCTCGCTGCGGAAGCCGGGCAGGGAAAGACTGACGATATAGGGAACCCCCTCCGGCGGAAGATGACATACCGCGGCCGGGGAGAGTCCGGCAAGCAGCCGGTCCCGCAGGGTCCGGTAGAGCGTCTCCTGTTCCCGGAAGGCAGGCACCGCCTCTGCGGCCGCGCCGAAAGCCGCAATGGCAGGGGTCGCTTCGGTTCCCGAACGCAGCCCCCGTTCCTGTCCTCCGCCGATCTGACGGGGCTGCAGCCGCACGCCGCGCCGGACATACAGGGCGCCGATTCCCTTGGGCGCATGAATTTTATGACCGCTGACCGTCATCAGATCGACTCCCAGGCGCTCTGCGGAGATGGAGAGCCGTCCCGCCGCCTGCACGGCATCGGAATGGATCAGCGCCCGGGGAGCCGCCCGGCGGACGGCCGGGACCAGACGCTCGATCGGGTGGCGGGCGCCCGTTTCATTGTTGACCATCATCACGCTGACCAGGGTGGTCTCTTCGCGGCAGGCGGATGCGATTCGCTCCGCAGGCAGGGACCCGTCCGGATCCGGGCGGATGCGTTCGACCGTCCAGCCTTCCCGTTCCAGCTGATCAAAAGCGGCGGCCACCGACGGATGTTCCACAGCGGATGTCACCGCATGCCGGCCCTGGCGCGCCCGCGCGGCCGCGCCGCCCAATATGGCCAGGTTGTTGCTTTCGGTTCCGCCGGACGTGAACAGAAGGGTCTCGGCGGGAACGCCGAGCAGCCGGGCAACTGATGCCCTGGCGGACGAAAGGGCTTTTTCCGCCTCAATGCCCATGGTGTGCAGGGAGGAGGGATTGCCGTAGCACGCGGTCATCATCCGCACCGCCGCTTCAGCCGCCTGTGGGCAGACCGCCGTGGTCGCGCTGTTGTCGAGATAGGTGCGCATTGGCCTTTGTCCCTCCCGCCAGTTGTACAAAGATACTTCGACATCTTATTATACATCATAAATCGGGAAGATACAACCGGCAATCTCTAGGCCTCGGGAGAGCGGTGCCGGGCGTCTTTTACGCCTTCACCTCCATAGCGTTTTCCCCGGGCGCGGCAGCATGCGCCCCGCCGCCGAATCCGCACGGGGATGCTCTTTCCGAAACAGGATGCTCGCAAGTGGTGACAAACCTGTAAAGTCTGGAAAAAGGAATTGCAAATCTGTAACAGGTTTGTAATCAAATAGGGTGGCTTCCACCGGCCCGTCCGGGGTACAATACGATCGAAGACAGACGAAAGGAGCCGCTGATCATGATGAAAAAAAGAACCGCTCTGTCCCGTGCCCTGAAATTTGCCGTGCTGATGACGGGCTGCGCGCTGCTGTTTCTCCTGCCGATCGGCGACTTGTCCGCCGCTGCGGAGGGATACTGGTCCACCCAGCTCAACGATGAGGGCCAGACCGTAATGATCTATACCTATACCGATCTCGAACCCATCACCTATCTGCCGGTTGATCCGGAAGAGACCATGACGCCTTCGAATGAATTGGAAAAGGCACCGGCTGCGACGCATCGGGCGGCCGTAGATGTGGCCCTAGCCGCCGCTCCCAAAACCGCCGATCAAGCCGAGGCTCTCCCGGCAAAGACGTCCTCCGACGCCATGAGCGGTCTGGTCGCGATGGGGATTCTCACTCTGGCGGGCCTCGCCGCCGCGCTGTATAAGATTATTTAAAATAAAAGGAAATGAAACAGAAAGGACGATCCTGTTATGAGCCGTTTTCTTTGGATGATGTTGTCCCTGGCCGCCGCGGCCGGCCTGTTCCGTCTCTTCTGCGGCCGGCTGTTCCGGCGCCGCCCCATGGTGGAAACCTGGAAACAGAGATAAGATCCTTTGCCAGCCTCCTTTTCCTCCCCATACATAGCCTATAGCCGGAAAAACCGATTTCCATGTCCCCGGAAATCGGTTTTTCCGTGTCAGCCTGGAAAGCGGTTCCGCTTGACAGACGACGTCGTCCAGGCTATAATAAATAGGTTTGTTTTTTAATACCGTTTTATAAAATCGGAGGAGCGATGGGTATGTCCCTGTATGATATCGTCATCGTCGGTGCCGGCCCGGCCGGTATTTTCACCGCCCTGGAACTCAAAACGCGTGCGCCTGAGCTGTCCGTGCTGCTCGTGGACGAAGGCCTGACCATCGACCGTCGAGTTTGTCCCGCCCGGAAAACCGGACGCTGCGTGCACTGCGAGCCCTGCAACATCATGAGCGGCTGGTCGGGCGCCGGTGCGTTTTCGGACGGCAAGCTGTCGCTGTCCGAAGAGGTCGGCGGCAACATCACCGATTATATGTCCCACGACCGGGCTAGAGAGCTCATCGCTTACGCCGACGGTATCTACACCCGGTTCGGAGCGCCCGACAAGGTCCACGGACTCGACGATAAAAAGGTCGAGGAAATCGACTACGAGTGCAGCCGGCACAACATCCACCTGGTCAAGTGTCCGGTTCGTCATATGGGGACCGAATACAGCTTCGAAACGCTGCGGGCCATGTACCAGCATCTGATCGCACAGCCGGGCTTTACGTTCAGGGAACTGACCCGCGCCACCCGTCTGCTCGTCGAAAACGGCCGTATCACCGGGGTGGAAATCCAGACCCGGGGCCAGGACCCCGAAGTGATCGAGGCCGGCACCGTCATCGCCGCGCCTGGACGGGGCGGCGCCGACTGGCTGAGCAAGGAAGCCCATCTCCACGGCATCGGCACCCGCAACAACGAAGTAGACATCGGGGTGCGGGTGGAGGTCCCGAACGCGGTGATGGATCATCTGACCACCCATCTGTATGAAGCGAAGATGGTATATTACAGCGATACGTTTGAAAACAAGGTGCGCACCTTCTGCATGAATCCGGGCGGCATTGTCAGCGAAGAGCACTATGAGGGCGGGATCGCCGTGGTCAACGGCCATTCCTATGCCGAGGTGGAACGCCGCACCGGCAACACCAACTTCGCCATGCTCGTCTCCTCCCGCTTTACCGAGCCTTTTGACCGCCCCATCGAATACGGGCGGTATATCGCCCAGCTCGGCAACATGCTGACCGGCGGCGGTATCATGGTCCAGCGGCTGGGCGACCTGCTGCAGGGGCGGCGGACCGACGCCGACCGTCTCGCCCGTTCCACCACCGTCCCGACCCTGAAGACCGCGGTACCGGGGGATCTGTCCTTCGTCCTCCCTCACCGCCACCTGACCAGCCTGATCGAAGCCATGCGGGCTTTCGATAAAGTGGCGCCCGGCCTGTATTCGAAAAACACCCTGCTGTACGGTGTCGAAGTGAAATTCTATTCCTCCAAGGTGGCGGTCAACGAACGGTTCGAAACCGCCATCGAGGGGCTCTACGCCATCGGAGACGGCGCGGGCATCACCCGCGGTCTGATGCAGGCGAGCGTGACCGGCGTGGTCGTGGCCAGAGACATTGCGGAGAAGGCCGCCAAAAGCTAAGCCGCCGTTTCATTTCCCGCCGCGGCTGATTTCGACCGAAACCGCTTGCCGGTTTTTCCAGCGGGCATATGCACTTTAAGCCGGACCTCCTTGTGAGGTCCGGCTTTTTAACGTGGGGCAGGGGCCGCTCCCCCCTATCAGATGCCTAACCATGGTGTTTGCGGCTTGCTTAAACCTTTTTACCCGGCCGTCCGGGAGGGGCGGCTCGGCCACTCGCTTGCCAGCAACGCATAATAGCCGGCATCGCAAATCCCCTGGTTGTTCCTGCCGGCTTGCCTCAGCGCACCCTCATATTGCATTCCGCACTTTTTCAGGACCGCACCCGAATGGGGCTTGCGCGGATCATGTCTGGCCTCGATCCGATTGACCCCGACTTCCTCAAACAGAAACCACATAGCCCTTCGCATCGCTTCGGACACAAGGCCCCTGTACCACCATGTTCTGCCGATGCCGTACCCGACGTGCGCCGCTTTATATGGTCGGGGATCTTCCTCCTCTTATTTATCCTAAACCCGCTCTTTTTTCACTCTTGACAAGGGCGGCCGCCGCGAATAAAATAGTTCTAAACCGAACAATTTGGAGATGATCCCCATGCTTCCCGCCGATTTTCTCGACGATTTATCCTTGCTCAAGCGGCTGTACGTCCGCTGCTTTGCCGACCTTCTGGCCGAGACCGGTCTGTGCCAGGCGGAGATGGATGTGCTGCTGTTTCTCGCCAACAATCCCCCCTATGACACCGCCCGGGACATGGTGCGGCGCAGGGGTCTTGCCAAATCCCATGTGTCCGCCGCGGTGGACTCGCTGGTGGGGAAGGGACTGCTTCTCCGTACCTATCGCGGGGGGAACCGCAAGGTGGTGCATCTGGAACGGCTGCCGGCCTCCGACGAGCTGGTTGAACAGGGACGGCGGATTCAGGCAGCCTTTTTCGATGCGATTTTAAAGGGGATGACAGACGAGGAACGGCAGGCTTTCGAGTTGATTCTCCGCCGCATTCACGACAATCTGAAAGGAAGCGAACTCCATGCCGATGCTTTATAAATTCATCGTCTGTTTTATCGCCGGGATCGGCGCGGGGCTTGGCACCGGCTTCGCGGGGATGAGCGCGGCGGCGGTCATCAGCCCGCTCCTTGTCACCTTCCTGGATATTCCCGCCTACCAGGCGGTGGGTATCGCACTGGCGAGCGATGTCCTCGCCAGTGCGGTTTCCGCTTACACCTACGGGAAGCACAAAAACCTGGATATCCGGAACGGCCTGGTCATGATGGCGGCCGTGCTGGCCTTCACCCTGGTGGGCAGCTGGGTGTCGAGCCTGCTGCCCGGCAACCTCCTCGGCGGGTTCTCGGTGTTCACGACCCTGCTGTTAGGGATCAAATTTCTGGTTCGTCCGGTGATGACCAGCAAAGAGCGGATGGCGGACGTATCCCCTCGGACCCGGGTGATCCAATCCATTGCGTGCGGCACTCTCGTCGGCTTCATCTGCGGCTTTGTAGGCGCGGGCGGGGGCATGATGATGCTCCTCATCCTCACAAGCGTGCTCGGCTATGAGCTCAAAACGGCGGTGGGGACCAGCGTGTTCATCATGACCTTCACCGCCCTCACCGGGGCGGTTTCCCATGTCGCCTTAGGCGGGATTCCCGACCTGTGGACCCTGCTGTTCTGTGTGTCATCCACCCTGCTGTGGGCGCGTATCGCCGCCAAATTTGCCAATAAAGCCGCCCCTAAACTTCTCAATCGAGTGACCGGAGGGGTGCTGACCGTTCTGGGTGCGGCGATCCTCGCCGTCAATTATCTGGGATAATCCTCCATGTAAAGATGTTCCTCCTCCCGTCCATGCACACCGGCCGACCGGCGGCATATACTGGACCATAATGTCCGGTTTACGGGCCGCCTCAAATCGGCAATGGAGGGTTGGCGTCATGAGATACATAGAAGCAACCGACGGCACCAGGCTGGCGGTATACGACTACAATTCCTGCGGGAAGGAGACCGTGGTCCTTGTCCACGGCTGGCCCCTATCCCACAAGATGTTTGAATACCAGGTCGAAGCCCTGCTCAAGTGCGGATACCGCGTGGTCACGATGGATCTGCGGGGCTTCGGCGCGTCCGATACTCCGGCTTGCTTATATTCCTTTAATCAGATGGCGGCCGATCTGCACAGCATCGTCCGCTGTCTCGGTCTGGCCGGCTTCACCCTAGTAGGCTTTTCGATGGGCGGCGCCGTCGTTCTTCGCTATATGCGCCTGTTCCGGGGACAGGGGGTCAAAAAACTGATTCTCCTTGCCGCGGCCGCGCCTTCCTGGACGGAACACCCGGGGTTCCCCTACGGCCTGCCCCGCGAAACGGTCGACACCCTGATCCGTCAGGCCTCCGCCGACCGGCCCCAGCTCGCTTACGATTTCAGCCACCATCAGCTCTTCGCCAGTCCGCAGTCGGAAGCGGCCAAACGGTGGTTTGAGGACATTGCCCTGTCCGCATCGGGGGTCGGCACCATCCGGGCCGCGATCTCTCTGCGGGACGAAGACGGGCGGGCCGATCTCCCCTGTGTCCGTGTTCCCACCGTCATCTTCCACGGCACCAAGGACGCAGTGGTCTCGAGCGAGCTTGTAAACCTCCAGCATCGGGGGATCCGGGGGTCCCGTCTGATCACCCTGGAGAATTCCGGGCACGGTATCGTCTACGATGAGCTCGCGCGTTTCAACGACCTGTTCCTGCAGGCCGTGCAGAGCTGTCTGCCGTCCGAGCCCGTTCATTACGGGTGAATCCTGCCAAAAAAGCACCGCCCGGCATGATGAGGTTCCGCAACAAAGGTATAAAAAACAGGCCGCTGTTTAGATGAAACAGCGGCCTGTTTTGTCGATTTATTTTTCTCCAAACGTATTTCTCCAAGCTATGGCTTGCTCGATGCTTTCCGTTATCTGTTCAACGGTGTACTCATCCAATGACACAAAAGCATGCTGGCTGCCGCTGCTGACGGGAGATATCGTCCGATCTTCGTTTATTCTGGCTGCGTTGTTTTTTTCAATGTAAGGACCATTTTCGGAATAATCCAGCATGATCAGATATTGAGAACCGACTTCCAACATCGGATTTGAATCTGTATAGGAGATCGCTCCCATATTTTGATTGTTCGTCGGGGAAAGCGGACGGAATTCACCAAAAGTATATTGATAGCAAGAAAATCCCCCTATATCCTCCGCGCTCTCGGCAGCGGCTATCGTGACTTCGGCTAACGCCCCCCTTTCTCCCCAATTTACGACCATTTGTCCCAGTGGTGTAATGGCAGAAGAAAAATTCGCATCTGACGTCATAGCAGCTATGTCATCTGACAGAACCTCTGCGTCTTTACCGTCATAAAGACGAAACTTTTCAAACGAAGAATGCGACCATATTCTGCCCTCGTTGTCTACCTCAAACAAAACATCCAGGTCAAAACTGACATGCCACTTTTCGTCTGCCTCATCTTTCTTCAAGGGCAGTAAATACACGCCGCCTTTTCTTACCATATTGGTTTTTTCGTCGCCCATACCCCCCCCGCTGAGACTCTGTTCAATGACAATATTCACCGGAATATCGTCATGTTTACACCAGACCTTCTCGATCACCCTTACTGACGACGTTTGCTTTAATGTCGTGTAACGATCGGTTTTATCTTCCCATTGTTCTGTATCGAGTACTCGAACATAAGCAAACATATCGGGTACGAAAGGAGCCAGAAAAAAATCGCTTAGCTTTCTCGCTTGAAGCCTGTCTGTTTCACCACTCTGAATATCGGACAATTTGAAATTTTCAACCACAAGACCATTTAACGAGGTGTCAACGATTGGCTGTGCATGGTGGCCGGATGGGTCGGGATTCTGCGGGATATCGAGTGGTTTCGGCATGACGTTTCGTACGCCTATGCCAATTCCGGCCAACAGACATAGACTCACCGCCGATGATGCCCATATTTTTTTTTGCCTTTTTCTTTGTGCGATTTTTATGTTCGCCTTTTCGTTGATGCTCGTCATGTATTCCTCATAGGTTTTCATCGGTAAATCCCTCCTTTTCTAAGGCCGCTTTCAGGGCTCTTCGAGCGGAATAGGCCATGTTTTTTATCTGCTTGTTATTTTTCTTGAGTATTTGGGCAATGTCGTCATAGCTCATGTCTTCAAAATAGAGCAGCGTCAAAACGGCTTTATGCTCGCTCTTGATATTTCTAAGCGCTTTCGCCAGAATTTTGTTTTTTTCCGCTTTCAGGACGGCATCCTCAAGCGCTGTTATATCCTCGGCCAGCGCAATATCGTCCAGTGGATTTACATGTTTATGTTTCCTTATATAATCCACCGCTTTGTTTCGGGCTATGGCAAAAATAAAGGTCTTAAAAGACGACTGTCCCTTGAAACGATTTTTATACACAATCAAATCAACGAAAACGTCTTCCATTAAATCTTCTGCGATTGTTATATTGCCTACAAAGCCGTTTATAAAATACAGCAAGCTTTGGCTATAGTCTTTTACAATTTCAGCAAAACCGTGTTCATCGCCATTTAGAAAACGGTGGTAGCTACTTGCACCGTTATCCATTTGCTGCCTCCTTTCGTCTTTTTGTAAAGGGCCCTTCCATGTATTAGTCGTTCGAGTTTAAAAAAAGTCTACATATTTTTTAAGCCCCGCTCGCATTATAACACATAAGCGGTCGGAACGCCTTGTTCCGACCGCTTCATACATCCTCTGCCGCCGTACCCGGCCAATGCCGGGCGGCGCTTTTTTCTTTTACAGAAGCCCTCGCTTTACAAGCTGCTGCCTCACCGGATACCCCACCGCCGTGGACAGCGCAATTTTCAGCAGATCAAAGGGCAGGAACGGGAACACACAGGCGGCGAGAGCCGCCCACAGCGTCCCTTTCCCCACGATCAGGAACCATATGGTGCCGAACAGATACAGCAGCGCCGTGCCGAATACCAGGGCCAGGGGATAAACCCACCACGTTTTGGAAAACCGGTCGATAAGCAGCCCGGCCGCCAGCGCGCAGAGTACATACCCCGCCAAATACCCGCCGGTCAGGCCGACCAGCTTCTGCAGCCCGCCTGTATATCCGGAGAACACCGGCAATCCTACCACACCGATCAGAATATACAAAAGAACGCTGAGCGTGCCCCGCCGGGCCCCTGTGATGGCCGTGCATAGATAAACGGCCAGGGTGCCCAGGGTAAAGGGAATCGGCCCCGCCGGAATCGCTATGGGCGCGAGTACGCATAACAGGGCTGCATTCAGCGCGATCACCGCCATGTCCTGTACCCGGAATCGTCTGTTCATCCTCCAAATCCTCCTTCAACTTGATTTAGGAGGCGGCAGATGGACACTCACCTCGCCCGAATGGAGCGCACGGATCCCCTCCGGCGTCTCCACCAGCAGACCGCCTTCCTCATCGATCCCTACCGCCTTGGCCGGAAAGGTCTCTGTCCCCCGCGTAACCAGCACCTCCCGGCCGATCACGACCGACCGGCGGCGGTTCTCTTCGAGGAACGGATAAGGGGGAGGGGCCTCGATACCGGGAAGCTCCCTCTCCAGCTCGTCGAGCAGGGCGGCGGCCAGGGCGCTGCGTGAAATCGGCCGGCCAGATTCGTTCGATACCGAAGTGGCGATGTCCCGCAGTTCCTCGGGGAATGTAAGCGGCCCGGTGTTGACGCCGATGCCAAGGACCGCGTAATCAAGCAGGCCGCTCTCGAGATCGAGGGAGGCCTCGGTGAGAATGCCGCAGAGTTTCCGCCGACCAATATAGAGGTCGTTGACCCATTTGATGCCGACCGTCCCGTCCGGAAGGGACGCGGCCTGTTCCACCGCTTTCGCCGCGGCCGCCGCGGCCAGGGAGGTGATCAGCGCCGCCCGTTCGCCCGTCAGGCGGGGGCGGAGGATCACGCTCAGATAGAGACCGCTTCCGGGCGGGGAAAAAAAGGTGCGCCCCCGCCGCCCCTTGCCCGCCGACTGACTGTCCGCGATGACGACGGTGCCGGCCGCGGCGCCCTTTGCCGCCAGTTCCTTTGCCGTGTCGTTGGTGGAGGAGAGCTCCGGATAGATCCGGATCACGTTCCCGAGCGCCTTCCCCCGCCGCAAGCGGCGGATGGCCGGTTCGGAAAGCCGGTCGTTGTCGGAAAGAAGACGGTAACCCCGGTTGGTGCCCGCCTCAATGGCATATCCTTCCTCCCGCAGCTGGCCCACAGCCTTCCACACAGCCGCCCGCGACACGCCCAGCCGGGCGGCAAGCGCGCTGCCCGATACAGCCTCGTCCGATGATGCGAGCAGTGCCTCCAGCAGCGCATTTTTCAACGACATAGCCCTCTCCCCTTTCCGCTGCGGGAAGTATAGCACAGCCCTTTTATATTGTCAACTCATATTTCATATTCAGTTTACAATTTGAAGCAAAAACAGAAATGGCTCGGCCGTATAGGGCCAATAAGGGGGTAAAACAGGGAGAAAACGGGAGATCGAGGGGCGTAAATTAAATTTTTGCAATTTTCCCTTGACATGCCGTGCGCGATGTGGTATCATCGGAAAGCTGTGAAAACGGAATGAATCGTAATAAGGAGGGAATCCGATGTCCACTTACATGGCGAAAGCCGGTCAGATCGACCGGAAGTGGTATATCATCGACGCCGCCGGGAAGCCTCTCGGACGGGTCGCCGCCCAAGTTGCCGTCCTGCTGCGCGGCAAGCATAAGCCCGAATACACCCCTCACGTGGATTGCGGCGATCATGTGATCGTCATCAACTGCGCCAAGGCGGTGCTCACCGGCAACAAGCTCGAGCAGAAAAAATGGTACCGTCACACCGGTTGGATCGGTCATCTCAAAGAGACCAACTATGCCACCCTGATGGCCACCCGCCCCGAAAAGGCGATGGAGCTCGCGGTGAAGGGCATGATCCCGGACACCACGATCGGCCGCGCCGCGCGTCTGCGTCTGCGTGCCTTCGCGGGCAGCGAGCATACCCATGCCGCTCAGAAGCCCGAAGTGTTTGAATTTTAAGGAAGGAGGCTGTTTTCATGGATTATAACAAACGACCCTATTTCTACGGCACCGGCCGCCGGAAAAAGTCGGTTGCCCGGGTGCGCCTGTATCAGGGCACTGGTAGCATTAAGGTGAACGGCCGCGA
>CABQAA010000027.1 GCA_902461995.1 uncultured Oscillospiraceae bacterium
CCGCCCGACATGGTGCAGGAACCGTTGTAATCCAGCGCGCCGTTGCCGTTATCGGTTGGCCCGTTGACCAAAGCCGTACCTCCGGTGATGGTCAGGGCACCGTTGGAATCGAGTCCGTCGCCTCCTGCGTCCACCACCAGAAGACCGCCCGATATCGTAACCGCATGATTTCCGCCCGATTGGAAGCTGTCGGGACCCCTCCAGCCGTTTCCAGCATCCGTATCGCTGCCGCCGCCGGCATTGATACCGTCGTCCGAGGACGTTATCCGGATGTCCCCGCCGGAGATGGCCACGTTGGAGCCTTCCAATCCTTCATAGCTCTTCCGGATTACGATGGTCCCTCCGGACACCGCCAAATCGCCGTCCGCATGAACGCCGTCGTCGCCGGTAGAAAGCTCCAATGTCCCGTTTGTTATGGTCACGTCACCGTTTGCGTGCAGGGCATCGTCTGCGGAGTCGATGTCGAATGTCCCTCCGCCGACGGTGAGGGCGGTGCCGGCCTTGATGCCTTTATAGCTTTCCGCATCGGACGTCGTGGTTGCCACTCCTCCGCCCGGACGGAAATTCCAGCCGGGATTCGTCCCTGTGTTTTGGGATACGGATGCGCTGCCGCCTCCGCAGACGATCCGGTAGCTCCCGCCCGAAACGGCGAGTGCCGTTTCGGCCTGGATCCCGTCGTTGCCCGCTTCAATCGTGAAGGTGCCGCCGTCGAGAGCGATCCATCCCTTGTCCGCATCGGTGTCGTTATTGGATTTGATACCGTCCCCTTCGGCCTTGACCGCGATCGTTCCCCCAAGGATGCTGACGGAATCCTTTCCCCGGATGCCGTCGTGAGCGGCGGTGACGGTGATGTCCCCGTTCACGATCACAAGGTCGTCTTTGGACGCGATGCCGTTGTTGTACCGGGCCGTCACAGTCAGGAGGCCCGTACCGTTGATGGTGAGATCCTGCTTGCTGAAAAGCGCCGCGTTCGGTTCATCCTCCCCCGCGGCGAAGTTATAGGTCTCCCCGTCGGTCAGCGTATTCGTCGTCCCCTCTGCAAGGGTGAGGATCACGCCGTCGGCTTGTTTGATATAGAGCGGCGCGCTGTTGGAACAGGCCAGAAAAACCCCGTTCAGCACGAGCTTGACCAGTTCGTCTTTGCCCGCGTCCACTATGACCTGCCCGTCGGTCAGATCTCCCCTGAGAACATATGTGCCGGCTTTGGAAATCGTGAGCACGCTGCCGTTCGCCGCGGCGCCGGAGCCCTCCACCGCGATGGACGAGCCATCGAGCGTCACCATGGTGGATCCGCTTTCACTCCACGCATCGTCGAGATCCTCGTCGGTATACCGGTCAGGGTCCACCGACACCGCCGCATCCGATGCGGTTCCTGAGCCGTTCTGAACGGCTCCCGACGAATCGGTCCCTGAGGAAGTACCGCCCTGCCGGCGGCAGGCCGACAGGGTCAAAGCCAGAAGGAGGGCCGCTGCGGCCGCTCCTATGCGTTTACCAACAGGCATGGATATCCCTCCCTTTAGAGTTCCTCCCGATCGGACGATACCCGACCGCAGGAAATGGTTAAATTGCCGTTGCGGCAGCGCAGCTCATCGAGAAACGCCTTCCGGACAACCGGAGTTTTGAGCCGGATTTGATAGGTCAGCTCATACAAACTGCCCATATTGGTGGTCTTGACCCGGATAAGCTCCGCACCGTTCGTATAGGTCTCGAACAAGTCGTCAAACAAGCCCTCGTAATCGAGGCTTTCGGGGATGACGACCCGCAGGAGACTGTCTCCGCATCGGCTCTCCCCAAACCGTGTGCTATTGAGAAGCAGAAGGGCTGCGCCGATCACAAGGAAGAAGAGGAGGGCAAAAAACAGGTATCCCATCCCCGTCGCCAGCCCGATCGCCATGGCGAAAAAAATACAGCCGATTTCTTTGGCACTGCCGGGAACCGAACGGAAACGGACGAGACTAAAGGCCCCCGCCACCGCTACGCCGGCCCCAATATTCCCGTTGACCAGCATGATGACGAGCTGCACCATGGCGGGCAGCAGCGCCAGCGTGACGACAAAGCTCTTCGAATAGGTGCTGCGGCGCATGTAGATAAAAGCGGTGCCGAGCCCCAGCAGAAGAGACGCCAGGGTGCAAACCAGGAAGAGCACCGGGGTCAGCCCGCTTTGGAGGATGCTGCCGGCAAGATGGTCAAACATGAGGGTTTCCTTCCTTCTTCTGTGAATTCCGGGAAGAGGTGGTCCCGGTAGCAGGTGCCGTATTTCGATACCGACACCGGATAGAGTGCAAACGCATCGAGCAGATGAGAGAGCCACAGCGGCATGGTGCCCGGCAGCTTCACTTCCATGAGAATCGTGTCTTCCGGAAACAGCGGCTCCCCATCATTTCCGAAGGACAGATCAAGATGGTCGCGGCGGTAGCGGACGCGCTCATCGAAGGTGATCCGCACTCCCGGATTGTCTCTCGCGGCCAGCGCTGTCCGGTCATACGCGAGATAGACCGCCGGAATCAGCGGCCGCTGCCGGACGAACCAGTCGATTTCCTCGAGCACCTGGCAGCTGGGCTCCGGCTTGTCGCGGGTGCGCATATACGCCATCGCGATTTCGAGCGGCATCGGCACCCGCCGTTTGAATACTTCGCCCTTATATTTCTTTTTGAGTTCCAGATACACGGTATCTTCCAGTCCCGGAACGCCGTAGCCGCGCAGGCGCAGCTTTTCCTTATAAACCGGCTTTTCCAGGGAGGCGCGGATCAGGTCGTAGGCCGGCGTATCGTAATACAGGCTGCCGATCGTGTATCGGCCGTAGGCATCCGGATCCGCGTAAGCCTGCAGAGCGGCGTGAAAGGACCGGAACAAATCGTCGGTCATGCGGTATTTTAGTTCCATCCGTTTGAAGACGGTCGGGCTGTCAGGCATGGATATTCCCTCCTGTCGGAAAAGGGGCACCCCCCTTGGTTTGACATTATCATAACGGTCCAGTCTGAAATGAGTCTGAAAAACCGGTTTCAGCTTCCTTTCAGGCTGGTGTCGTATCCTTTTTTTATGAATCCCGGTTGCATCAGGACAGGTTTTGTGTCAAGATAAGATAGCCGGGTATGAAGTCTGCAAAGGAGGCCGGTTCGATGCGGATTCTGATCGTGGAAGATGAAATCCGGCTGGCGGAGGCACTCGGCCAGCTGATGAAAGAACAGCGCTATGCCGTCGATCTGGTATACGATGGAGAGGATGGGCTGGCCTATGGGCTCAGCGGCCAGTACGACGTCATCGTGCTCGATGTCATGCTGCCCCGGCTGAGCGGTTTTGACGTGGTCCGCCGGCTCCGCCGCGAAAAAATCGCTACCCCTGTCCTACTGCTGACCGCCCGGGACGAGGTGCCCGACAAGGTGGCGGGTCTCGACTGTGGGGCCGACGACTATATGACCAAGCCGTTTTCGCCCGAGGAACTGCTCGCGCGGGTGCGCGCCCTCTCCCGCCGGCAAGGGGATGTGGTGCTCGAGGAGATGCGATTTGCCGACCTGACGCTGCAGCTCTCGACCTATACCCTGCACTGCGGCGCCCGTTCGGTCCACCTCGGGTTCAAAGAATTTGAGGTGCTCCGTCTTCTCATGGCGAATTCCTCCGTCCTGGTACAGAAGGAAGAGCTGCTGACCAAGGTTTGGGGTTACGACTCCGGCGCGGAGGACAACAACGTGGAAGCCTATATCTCCTTTTTACGCAAAAAGCTGACTTTTCTTGGTTCCCGGGTGGAGATTTCAACCGTTCGCCGGGTGGGATACCGGCTGACAGAGGGGGCATCCGCATGATCCGGAAGCTGCGCCGGAAATTTGTCTTGATCAACATGCTGCTGGTGTCCGCCGTGCTCGTCACGGTGTTCGCCGTGCTCTGCCTGTCGACCTTCCGTCAGATCCGCGCCGACAGCGACGAGGCTCTCCGCCGCGCACTCAGCATGGATGCAGACGGGGGTAAGCTGCCGCCCCGCCAGGATACCGGCGGAAAGCGTCCGGAAGGCCACGCGCCCCTGCTCCCGGTTTTCTGCGTTCTGCTCGATGCGGACGGCGCGGTGGTCTCCGTCTATGGCGAAGCCATGAGCATCACGGCGGACGAGGCCGCGCAGGCTGCGGAACTGGCCTTGGCCGACGGACAAACGGAAGGGACTCTCTCGGGTATGGGTCTGCGCTTCCTGCGGCAGGACACCCCCTCGGGAACCCGGATCGCGTTTGCAGATATGAGCAGCGGCCGCTCGACCATGCGGGGGTTGCTGCTCTCCTCGCTTCTTGTCGGGGCCGGCGGGCTGGCCGCCTTTTTCGGCATCAGCCTGTTTTTGTCCACCTGGGCGCTCCGGCCGGTGGAACGGGCATGGGAACGGCAGCGACAGTTTGTCGCCGACGCATCCCATGAACTCAAAACCCCGCTGACCGTCATTCTGGCGAACACCGGCATTTTGCTTTCCCACAAGGGGAATACCATCGAAGCCGAGCAGCGCTGGGTGGAAAACACCAAAGAGGAAGCTTCCCAGATGAAGACCCTGGTGGACGAGCTTCTCTTCCTCGCCAGGATGGACGCCGCGCATACACCCGTATTGGTTCCGCTCGATCTGAGCGATGTGGTGATGAGCCGCCTGCTTCCCTTCGAATCGGTGGCCTATGAGCAGGGAATCACCCTGGACAGCCGGATAGATCCCGGCATCCTGGTTTCGGGCGACGCGGGCCAGCTCGGACAGCTGACCGGCATCCTGCTGGACAACGCCTGCAAATACGCGGACCGGGGCGGAAGGGTCAGCTTGACCCTCGATGTTTGCCAGGCCCTGGCCCGTCTGCAGGTGCACAACACCGGGGCGCCCATTCCGCCCGATAAACTGGGGCATCTGTTTGAACGGTTCTACCGGGCGGACGACTCCCGCAGTCGGGAAAAAGGGGGCTACGGCCTCGGTCTCGCCATCGCGCAGAGCATTGCAGACACCCACAAGGGCAAAATCACGGTCCGCAGCGGGGAAGAGGGCACGGTTTTTACCGTCCTGCTGCCCCTGCACCGCCCATAAAAAATCGAATATCGCCAAAGGGACGGGATGGAGACATCCTGTCCCTTTTCGGTTATGTCAGCTGGCTGTCAATCCAGTCGTACCGGGTTTGGATGAAGGTTTTGAGATAGGCAAGCTGCTTGTCGTAGGTGTTCCGCTTCACCATTTCTTTGGACTGGTACCCGGCCCGGATATTCCAGATCTTCCAGACCTGAAAGTTCATCTCCTGAGACGGACCAATCCGCCCTGCCATATTGTCGACGGCCGTGAGTGCCTTTTCGAGCAGGCGATCCTTGACTTCCTGCCAGCGAGCCTGGAATTTCGTCATGAAGCGCGGGTCCTGCATCAGATGATTCATCCAGTTGGGCTTCACATAGCCCTCTTCCGTGCCGACGGAGGCCCACACCTGGTAGTTGCCCTCGTCCCGTGAAAAATTGCCGAAGGCCAGATCGAAATCCCAGATCGGCCCCATCGTGAGTTTGCCGCCGGGCTGTTTGGTCAAAAAACAGCTCCGCCTGAAACAGCAATCGATGTTGAAAGACCACTCGTGAATGATCAGCCAGTCGATCAGGGAATCCACATCGATATACTCCTCGTAATTGCCGAGGGAGGCCACCGCGTCGTTGGCTTTCTGCGCGTATTCCTGAATATACGCAAACTGGGCGGGTGTCAGCTCTTCCTCATCCGGGTTTTTGACCGCGACAAACCGCAGTTCCCCCGCATGAAAGAAGTCTTTGCCCAGAACATCCCCGTCCTCCGATCCGCCCACCTCGAGCAGATAGGTAACGTCCACCTCGCTCGCGGCGTCCTGTGCCTCAACGCGCCCGTTTTTGACCTCAATCTGTTCCCCCATAGTATAGACGCCCTGATACACCCCGTTGAAAAACACGTCCACCGGGATCTGGGAGGGCGTGAAAGCCAGATGATCCAGCGCTTTCCCCATTTCCATGGCCACCCCGTTGCGCATCAGGGATTTATCGCTGTAATTCGCGAGCAGAACCCAGTCCTTGGCCTTTTCCATCCCCAGGACAGGGGTCTTTTTATCGAATTTGATCTTATATGGTTTCTTCGGCCACAGCCAGGTGGAATGCCCCCGGCCGCGGATCCCGGCGCTCGTCGGATCCAGAGCCGGATACGACACGTCCTCCCCGCAGTAGATCGCTACGGTCCCCGGTTTATAGATATCCTGGGATGTCACGGCCTTCCCGTCGTCCGTATGGATGTTCACTACCGGCAGCTTATAGAGCAGCCGCTCGGTCTGAACCGTGTAAGTCCGCGTCTCCCCGTTTTCGTCCGTCACCGTACAGCGGCAGTCGCTAAGGAGGTTGATCCGTCCCCCGCCCGCATCCGACGCCTCGCTGAAGATGGCCGTGCCGCCCTCCGTCTCCACCGTCAGCTTCGCGTTCGTCAGCACATCCTCCCCGACCAGGTAGGATACCGCCACCGTAATCCGGTTGCCGTCGATCGTCCACTGCAGATCCTCCGCGGCCTTGGGGTTGTCCGCTTTTTGTAAAGAAAGCCCCGTCACCCGGCCCTGGCCGGTTCCGCCGAGTCCGTACGCGGCCATATCCTCGCCGTTATAGCGGCGCACATTCTGCCGTTCGGCCACCTCCCGGGCGTCGGGGGCCCCCACGCCCTGCCAGTCGAGCGCACAGAAAGGCGCCTCGATCACGACATCTTCCGCGTCTAAGGAGCCGCTATCCGCGACCCGGATGGCCACAGCGCCGTCCTCCCGGGTGTGGATGGCCACCGGGCCCTCGATCTTTGCCAGAATCTCCAGAGAAACCGGAAGAGACAGGGTCAGCCCCTCTTCCAGGACCATGTCCTGTTCCAGCACCACCGTATCCCCCGCGCGCAGAAACGGCATCTGCTCCGCGTCGCTCAGACGGAACAGCTCCGCCGCCGAACGCACCGTTTTCCGCGTGCCGTCTACCGATTCTCCGTTGAAAGAGGCCACCCGCAGGTAATATCCCGGACGGCCGTTAAACTCCAGGCAATCCCGCTCGGTCACGAGGGCGCAGTGCGGCGCCTCCGCATAAAAAGCCGCCGAGGTCAGCCGGCCTTTTTTCCTGTTGGCAATCCGGAACTCGCCGGGCTCGTCCGTCTGCAGCCGGATATCTCCCGACACGGTCAGATCGTGTTCCCCGAGCGTCAGGGTCCCCGGCCCGGTAAAAACCAGGTCCCCCTCTATCTCGATGTCCCGCAGCAGGGTCACGTTCGTATGTAAAAGGTCCTTTTTCCCGGCCAGCAGACGGAGGCTCTCCGCCGTTCCGGCATAGGCCTCCCCGCCGTCCTCCTTTTCCACCAGGACGCCGTCCGGTAAAAACAAATTCCGCTCCGCCCGACCCTCGACGGTGCAGCGGCTCCCGGCCGGCAGTGCGGCGCGCAGACCTGTATCCTGTTTTTCCACATTCTCGGCCGGCAGCGTCAGCTCCGCGGATTCGTCCGGGAGCAGCAACTCGACTGCGATCGCTTCCTCGGTGTCGTTGATCAAAGTCAGCCGGAAAGCCTTGCCGGCATCGATGGATGCCCCTGCATCGTCCGGACGGCGGCTGTCAAATACAGGGGTCCTCTCGCCGTCGATTTCCGCTTCGATGCGCACGCCACCGCTGTTCCGAAACGGCATCAGCCAAAGCAGCAGCGCCGCGCCTCCTGCGAGGACGGGCACGGCGCACGCCGACCCAATGATCCACATGCCCTTTTTCGTCATGTTCCGGCTCCCCCATCCCTTTGTGCCAGCTTTCCAATCCTAACCATAGCGTATAAATCCCGCCCTGTCAAGAAAGGCCCGCTGTTTTGCTGCCTTCCGGGTCCTCCTTCCGGGTTGCGCCCGGGACAAGGGTATGTTAAGATCAAGATAAGGAAATTTTAACAACCTGGTCTAATCATTCATGATATACTAAAAAATAAAAAGGAGGGCATGCACCGATGCCGTATACGATTCTTGTGGTAGACGACGAACCGGAAATCGCCGATCTCATCGAACTCTATCTGAAAAACGAAGGCTTCGCCGTTCACACCTGCTATACCGCGGCTGCGGCCCTCGCCTGCATCGAAACCGAGCATTTGGATCTAGCCCTGCTCGACGTGATGCTGCCGGACACCGACGGTTTCGCCATCTGCCGCAAAATTCGGGAAACCCACACCTATCCGGTCATCATGCTCACCGCCAGAGATCAGGAAATCGACAAGATCCTCGGCCTGACCCTGGGAGCAGACGATTATATCACCAAGCCCTTTCGTCCGCTGGAGATGATCGCACGGGTCAAAGCCCAGCTGCGCCGCTCCACCCAGTACAACCGGACGGAGGGGGAGACCGAAGAGCGCGTCATCGCCTTTTCGGGTCTGGTTCTCAATCAGGACACCCATGAATGCACCCTCGACGAAAAGCCCCTCTCTCTCACCCCCACGGAATTCTCCATCCTGTGGTTCCTGTGCGCAAACCGCGGCCGAGTCATCAGCTCGGAGGAGCTGTTCCACGAGGTCTGGGGCGAAAAATATTTCACAGGCAGCAACAACACCGTCATGGTTCACATTCGGCATCTGCGGGAAAAGATGCACGACGCGGCCGAACACCCGAGGTATATCAAGACGGTTTGGGGAGTGGGGTATAAAATTGAAAAGTAAATTCCGCACCCTGAAGAAAAAGATCTTCCTGCAGGTGGTGCTGACCGTTGTGATCGCCGCCGCGGTAGGGACATTCCTGCTCTATGTGCTGATCGACGGCGTGCTGCAGAACCCGTTTGCCGAAACCTTCATCCATCTTTGCGAAAGGGTCCTCCGGCTCAACGCCAGCAGTGCCAAAACCGCGTATTATGCCCTGTTCCAGCGGTACAAACCGTTGTGGCTCGGCATCGGCTTCGTGGTGCTGCTGCTCATCATATTCTATTTCGCCTTATCTCGCATGACCCGCTATTTCGACAAGCTCAGCGAGGGGCTGGATCGGCTGACCGATGAATCCGACGAGGACATTCATTTGCCGGCCGAACTCGATTTTATGGAAAAACGCCTCAACACGGTCCGGGATACCCTGCGCAAACGCGAAAAAGACGCCAAAGAGGCCGAGCAGCGAAAAAACGACCTCGTTGTCTATCTCGCTCACGACATTAAGACGCCCTTAACCTCGGTCATCGGGTATCTAAACCTGCTCGACGAGGCCCCCGACATGCCCGCTGCCCAGCGGGCGAAATATGTGGATATCACGCTGAAAAAGGCCTACCGTCTTGAGCAGCTCGTCGACGAATTTTTCGATATCACCCGGTTTAATCTGCAGACCATTGTGCTCAATCGGGAGGTGCTGCACCTGTCGTTTATGCTCCGGCAGCTGGCGGATGAGTTTTTCCCCATCCTCTCCCCGCAGAACAAAGAGGCCCGGGTGGAGGCACCCGATGATCTGCTCGTCTACGCGGATCCGGACAAGCTGGCCCGGGTGTTCAACAATATTCTGAAAAATGCCGCCGCCTACAGTTTCCCGGACAGTGTCATCGCCATCCGTGCGTCCCTGGAGAAGGAGTCCGTGGTCGTATCCTTTGTCAATCACGGCCGGGAGATTCCGCCCGAAAGCCTAACGACCATCTTTGAAAAATTTTATCGGCTGGACAGCGCCCGCTCGAGCAATACGGGCGGCGCGGGACTGGGGCTGGCCATTGCCCGGGAAATCGTTCTGGCTCACGGCGGCGATATCACGGCGGAAAGCGAAAACGGCATTACCGTCTTCACCGTGACACTGCCTTCCACCAGGCCGATCCAAAGCCCTCTAATATCGTCCTGATCTTCACCGGCCTCAACTCAAAAAAGATGCCGCAAAATGTTAAACATTTTGCGGCATCTTTTTTTATCCGCGCTTACCGGGGAAGTGCCTTTGATTAGACCGGCCCAGGATATAGTCGGTGGTGGTTTCATAGAAATCCGCCAAGGCGATCAGTACCTGGGTGGGAATGTCCCGCTGTCCCAGCTCATAATTGCTGTACACCTGTTGGGAACAATGCAGGATTTCACTGAGCTGTTTTTGCGTGAGGTCCTGGTCTTCACGTAAGTCGCGAATCCTCTGGTACATTACCACCACCTCGGTTCTTCCTTAGTATAGGATAGCCCCTATTCCCGCCTTGACAGCTACCGCAAATTGCAGTAAAATGAGCCTAGGTTTCTTCTTGAAATCACGGTCTGGCAAAGGGGGGCGGAGCGCATGAGAAACCCACAGGGGCAGACGATAAACACAGCCGAGCGTCATGCTTTTGCCAAGACTCTCTGCGAGGATTTTCCGTTGGGTGCTTTGCCGTCAGGGCTGCTTTTCATCGCCGCCGCCGTTCAGCGTTTTGCCGGGGATCTGGATGCCGGCCGTCTGCCTCCGGCGTTTGGAAGTATGGCAGCAGCCCTGCTGGCCGCCATACTTCTTCTGCTCTATCTGCATCCGCCCTTTCGCCGATGGGGATATGCGATCGGGGCCATTCTCTATTACGCGGGGTTCTTTTGCTTTTGTCTCGGGGAAATGCGGGATAGCGGCACGATTTATCTGTTTTATAGTATGCTTCTGGGGACGGTTTGTATGCCCTTCCCCTCCATGACTTGGCTGTGGCCGATTCCTGTTTGCGCTGCGGCACTCCTCTGGCAGAATATGCAGATCCTCGTTCCGGTTTTGGTTTCTGCCGCGGCCGCCGTTTTCGGAGCTTGCATGCACTATCGGCGGAGTTTGACGTTTTTTCTTTCCCGCATACAACTGGAACGGCTCAGCGAACGGGATGAACTGACCGGACTCTACAATCGGCGGGGACTATGCAAGCAAACGGACCATCTTTGGACTTCCTGCCGGGAAAATCGCCTGAACGCAGGCGTATTGATGGTGGATATCGACGACTTCAAATCCTACAACGATACGTACGGTCATATTCAGGGGGATGAATGTCTGCGTCAAATCGCGCAGCGGATCACCGCCGAAGCCAACCGTTTATGTGCCGGCCGGCAAATCACCGTGCGGTATGGCGGC
This sequence comes from uncultured Oscillospiraceae bacterium, assembly GCA_902461995.1. Lineage (GTDB taxonomy): Bacteria > Bacillota > Clostridia > Oscillospirales > Acutalibacteraceae > UMGS1623. The sequence continues at coordinate 10,998 of CABQAA010000027.1, forward strand.
GAGGAATTCCTGGTAGTCTCCGACCATCCCGAATTTTCGGTATTTGCTCTCCATCTTGTGGAAGAGGTGCGCGGACTTTGTTTTGTCTCTCCCGACGGCATCTCGTCTTCCGTTACCATCAGCGCCGGGATCTACAGCGGTATTCCGGACATGGACTGTACGCTCGAGTCCTTCATCGAAAAAGCGGACGAAGCGCTGTATGCCGCCAAAAAGCACGGTAAAAACCGTCTCGTCGTATTCACCGATCCGGCACCGGCCGCACAGACCAACTGAGTATTCAAAGCGGAGGGGATCCTTACTAGAAGGATCCCCTCCGCTTTTGCCTGTGGAAAACCCATGTTTGCCTTATTTGGATATAGACATCTGCCCTTATTTGATATATACTAATAAAACACTTTATCCATCGTATGCGAGTCCTGCACCATGGAAAGGAGTGAAGTTCATGGCGCCGCAAACACAATCTCGTAAAGCTCCCCCTTGGGCGGTTGTCGTGCTGCTGCTCATCTTCTTTTTCCCCATCGGGCTGTATCTGTTGTATCAAAAATTGTCGGTTCCTCCCATCGGCCGGAGCGGCGGGATCACCTTTTTGATTATCGGCTTTGTCTTCTTTGCCCTCGCTGTGATCGATATCGGGGAACGTACCCTGGGATGGTCTCATGACGGCCGCGTCGTAAACGATAGTCTGTTTGCCTCTGTGTTCTATACCGCCGTGTCTCTGATCTCCGGTCTCCTGTGCTTTATGGCCGCCGGGATGCTGTTTAAAAAAAGACGGGACTATCAGCTGTATGCCCCATTTCTGTTTGGTCACGTGACGACGTCGCTCGATGCAGTCGCCCAGGCCCTGTCCCGGGATTATCTGCGGGTCTGCCGGGATCTGCAGCGTCTGATCAACGCCGGATGCCTCAGCAGTGCCTACATCGACTATTCCAACCGGCTGTTTGTATTCAGCCGGCAGTGGCTGGCTTCACCTCCGCCCCCGCCGACCGTTGTTTCCGAAGAGGAGGAGGCCGAAGAGCCTTCGGGTGATCCGGACGGAACCGATTCGGCTGTCCTGTTGGCCCGCATCCGGGAACTGAATGAAACGATCCGCCATCCGCAGCTTTCCAACCGAATCTGGCAAATCGAAGGACTCAGCCGCAAGATTTTCCAGGTGGTGGAATCCCAGCCGGAAAAGCAGACACAAATCCGCGCCTTTATGCAGTATTATCTTCCCACAACCCTCCGCCTGCTGGATACGTATGCGCAGCTGGAAGCCCAGCAGGTCCACGGCGACAACATTGACAGCGCGATGCGGCGAGTGGAGGCGATGGCCGACACCCTGGCAGAGGCGTTTAAAAAGCAGCTCGATCTTCTGTTTTCCGGGGAAGCACTCGATGTTTCCGCTGAAATCCGGGTATTGGAGGCTATGCTGACCCGCGACGGGCTGACGGGTGACAATCCCTTTTCCCCCCCTCCGGATCCTAACCCGTAAACAAAAACCTGCCGGGCAGAGCCCGGCAG